>JALVWZ010000308.1 GCA_027023115.1 Thermaceae bacterium | reverse complement strand
CGAGCGCCTCTTCCGCCATCTCACGCCAAAACGTGGCCTCGTTACGGCGCGTAAGCTCGAGACGCACGATGCGCATGTAATACTTCCTCCAGATTGGCTCGATCAGTTTGATGATCTCATGCGGATCCCGCTCGGGAGAACCGCAATCGTCCAAGTACCGCGCGAACCTCGACCAGGAAACGTCGGATACGCGTATCAACGCGGCATCGAGATCAAAGAGGACCGCCCGCAGCACTTCCTTAGAATTACACCGCTATAACCCGTTTTGGTGTGAAGCGGGCCACACGCCCCGCTCGCTCGCCAGCCAGCCCACCGGCACGTCCCATGGGTCGCGCGGTAGTTCGTCCACGATCAGGTCTGAAGGGACCAAGCCGATGGTAAAGACGTCTGGCGGCAACTCGACCAGGAAGTGGTCGTAATAGCCGCCGCCGTAACCCAGGCGATAGCCTGCGCGGTCGAAAGCCAGCCCCGGCACCACCACCGCCTCGATGCTCTCCTCGCCCACCGGCAACGAACCCGCCGCCGGCTGCTCGAAACCCAGTGGATGACGCTCACGCGGCGAGTCGAAGGGGTGTACGGTCATGAAGTCGCGCTGCACCCGTGGCAGGTAATATTCGGCCTCTGGATACAGCTCGATCAAGCCTAGCGGCGACATTTCACCACGGAACGGCAGATATATCATTACGCCCCTGGTCCGCCGCCGCCTGAGGAACTGCGCCAGCTCACGACAGGCCGGCTCGCTTAGTTCGCCGGTGTTGAGCTGGTTCCGCGCCCGCAAAAGTTCACGCCGTAACTGCTCTTTCGTCTTCATCTACAAGCAGTCTAAGCCATGGCCGGTGATCCAGGTCGGGAATATTCACAAAGCCGGAGATGGGGAAATGGGGCATGGGAAACGGTATGTAGTGAGTACGTTATGGGTAGCTGGTATCGGGCGCGCCATGGACGCTGGCGCATTGCAAGGTTTTCGTGGGCCGCGGACTACGGGCCTCGTTCATTTATAAGCTGCGAGCTTCTCAACCGACCAAATACCTTTCCAACGCCTCTCGCAGCCGCCCCCCTACCGAAAATCCCAGCTCCCGCGCCGGGGCGTTGACGCGACTGACGACGCCGCTCTCCCAAGTGTCGGCGGCGTCGCCAATGCGGGCGCTCATGGCCGCAACCGTCAGCGCCGCCACGCCAAGGCGCTCGAGTATAGCCAGCCCCGCCACGCCCGCCTCTTCCTTGCCGATGCCGGCGTCGTTGAAGACCACCAGCCGAGGCCGGTAGGCGGCCGCGTAGCGGGCGGCACTCACGCCGCCGTGAGATGCAGTAACGACCACGGCGCCGCTTTGCTCGGGGCCGCCCTCGGTTACCGAATCGAGCAACCAAACACGCTCCCCGGCGACCAGGATGGTGTTCATGCGTTTATAGTAAGTCGCAAGGAGCCCGCTATGGAAGTCGTCAACGTGGTTGCCGTACTGCAAAAGCTGATCCGCTTCGACACCACCAACCCGCCCGGTAACGAGCGCGCCGCAGTTCTCTGGGCGAAGGAGCTGCTCGAGTCCCACGGCCTGAAACCCGAGATCCTGGCCCGCGACCCACAGCGCCCCAACCTGCTGGTTCGCATCCCCGGGCGCGGCCAGGCCCCGCCGCTGCTCGTCTATGGCCACCTCGACGTGGTAACCACCGAGGGGCAGGAGTGGAGCGTGCCGCCATTTTCCGGCGAGCTGAAAGACGGCTTCGTTTGGGGGCGCGGCGCGCTCGACATGAAGGGCGCCGACGCGATGTACATCACCGCCCTGCTCGAGGCCCACGCCGCCGGCGAGCTGGCCGGCGACGTGCTGCTGGCTTTAGTTAGCGACGAAGAGGC
>JALVWZ010000307.1 GCA_027023115.1 Thermaceae bacterium | reverse complement strand
ACAGCATGGACGAACTGGCCAGCGCCGATAACGCTACCAAGCTCGCCGCCATCATCACTTTTGGATCGCCGCTCGCTAGCAATTCCGGCTACATGTTCCTCGTTTGGGGCGGGGTATTTGGCGAAGGTGAATAAACAACCTAGTCCTCTACCGGGCCCTCCCCAAACGGGAGGGCCTTAAAATGTTCGCATGGCTATCAAGGTGGTTTCGGTCTTTGGATCTTCACGCACCCGCCCCGGCACGCCCGAGTGGGAGCAGGCGGAAAGCTGGGGGAAAACGCTGGCCGGGCTTGGTTACGCCGTCGCCAGCGGTGGTTACGGCGGCAGTATGGAAGCCGTCAGCCGCGGCGCCAAGGCTGCCGGCGGGCTGGTGCTGGGGGTGACCGCCCCCGACCTCTTCAAGTCGCGCAGCGGGGCCAACTCCCACGTAGACCTGGAGCTGCCCGCGCCCACCCTTACCGGCCGTATTGAACGAATGCTGGAAATCTCGCGCGCCTGCCTGGCGCTGCCGGGAGGGCTGGGCACCCTGACCGAGATCAGCGTCGCCTGGAACCTGGCCTACATTCAGCGCCTGCAGGGCAAGCGGCCCCTGCCGGTGGGGGTCAGCGCCGCGTGGCGACCGCTGCTCAAACCGCACCTGCAGATAAGTTCAGCAGAACTCGATCTGCTAACCTTCATAGACTCGCTGGCGGACTTAAGGGCGTTCTTGGACTGCCTGGATTGACTACTCCAGCGGCCAGATCTCCCGTGGCGGCGGGCCGTTCTTCCAGGCCTCCAGCAGGGCCGCCAGGGCGCGGGCGCGGTGGGAGTATTGCGCCTTTTCTTCGGGGGCCATCTCGGCGAAGGTCTTGCCCGCTTCGGGCAGGTAGAACAGCGGGTCGTAACCAAAGCCGCCGCTGCCGCGCGGGGCCTCGAGGATGACTCCCTCCACCTCGCCACGGTAGCTCTCGACGTGCCCGTCAGGGTAGGCCAGGGTCAGCACCGCCACGAAGCGGGCGCTGCGCTCCTCCGGCGGCACCCCGCGCAACCGCTCCAGCAGGTAGACGTTGCGCTCGCGGTCGCTGCTGCGGCTGCCGTAGCGGGCCGAGTAGACCCCCGGCTCTCCTCCCAGGGCGTCTACCATCAGGCCGGAGTCGTCCGCCAGGGCGGGCAGTAAGGTTTTTTGGGTAACGAAGGCGGCCTTCATGAGGGCGTTGTCTTCGAACGTGGTGCCGCTCTCGGCAGGCATTTTAAGGGGAAAGTCTATCAGCGGGCGCAGCTCCCACTCTAGTGGCGAGAGCCCTTCGACCAGTTCGCGGTACTTTCCGGGATTGGTAGTGGCGACAACGACTTGCATCTACTTAAGATACCCTTCCTGCAAGCTGCTTGTGGATAGTGGCGATCAGCTCCGGTATTTGCGCAAGTCCCAGGTCCACCATCTTCTCGTAGATCACCCGCGGCACCGGCCGGCCTTCGCCGCCGCCGTGAATCTCGATTATCTCGCCCTCACCGGTTCCCACTACGGTCAGGTCGGCAAAAGCGCGCTCGTCCTCGGCGGCGTCCAAGTCGAGTAGCACCTCTTCGCCACCCACCCAGCCGAGGCTGATGGCGGCGAACTCGGTGAGCGGCCAGTCGTCGAGCTTGCCGCGACGCACCAAGTCGTCGAAGAGCTGCACCAAAGCGGCGTACCCGCCGAGGATCGAGGCCACCCGGGTGCCGCCGTCGGCCTGGATCACGTCGGCGTCTATGACCAACGTCTGATTGGGTAGCTGGTCGAGGTCTACCGCCGCCCGGAAGGCGCGCCCCAGAAAACGCTGCACTTCCTGGGTGCGGCCGCCCAGCTTGTAGCGCTCGCGCTGGGTGCGGCTATTGGTGCTGCGGGGCAGCAGGTTGTACTCGGCCATCAGCCAGCCGCTGCGCTTGCCCTGCATGTGGCGGGGAACCCCGGGGGTAAGGCTGGCGGCCACCAGTACGCGGGTCCGCCCCAGCTCCACCAGCGCCGAGCCCTCGGCGTAGTCGAGGTAATTGGGCGTGATGTGCAACTCGCGGCGTTGGTTGGGGGCGCGACCGTCTTTTCTGTTCATAATTCTCCTAACTCTACCTTACGCACCTGGTCCACGCGCACCCCCAACCGCTGCGCCAGTGCCCGGTATGCGTCCGGATCGCCGCTGACGTAGTGGACCACCGAACCGCTGCCGGCTTTGGGGCCGAGGGCGGCGGCCACCCTGGCGGCGGTCGGCGCGGCCGAGTCTATCAGCTTGAGTTGCGGGCGCAAACGCGCCAGCAGCGGCTTGAGGTAGGGGTAGTGGGTGCAACCGAGGATGAGCGCCTCCAGGTCATGAGGAGCGGCCTCCAGGTAGTGCCGGGCCACCAGCTCGGCCACCGCGTCGTTCCAAAGACCCTCTTCCACGATGGGCACGAAGAGCGGCGTCGCCAGCGCCCAAACCCGCTTGCCGGCGGCCTCCAGCCTTTGCTGGTAGGCGCGGCTGGCCACCGTCGCCCGGGTGCCGATGACGCCGACGTGGTGGTAATCGGCCGCCTCCAGGACGGCGGGGCCAATTACGTCGAACACCGGCACCCCCAGCCGCCGTAGGTCGCCGAGGGCCAGGCTGGAGGCGGTGTTGCAGGCCACCACGATAGCGCCCGCGCCGCGCCGCAGCAGAAAACCACTTATCTCCCAGGCGAAGCGACGCACCAACTCCGGCGGCTTGGAGCCGTAGGGAACGCGGGCGGTGTCGCCAAAGTAGATGAAGTCGCGACCGGGCAGGGCCCGGCGCAGGGCCTCGAGTACGGTCAGCCCGCCCACGCCGGAGTCGAAGACGCCCACGGGAGCCGCTTCTGTGTTGCCTGGAAAGTCTGCCGCCATCGCGAAGAACATCCTACCCCCAATAGAGGTCGGCTAAGCTTGGAGTATGCGGCGCCTGCTGCTGTTGTTGCTTTTGCTGCTCGCCGCCTGCAACCGCCCCGCTGAGCGGGTGGTGCGGGTGGTCGTCTCGGGCTCGGGGCGGCTGCCGCGGGCCGAAGCCTTTGCCCGGCGTCTGAACGACTATCACCTGCCCGGGGTGCGGGTGGAGATTTGCAACGCCGGCGGCGACCCCGCCCGGCTGGCCGCCTGCGCGAGCGCCGGTCCGGCGCTGTTCGTGACCGCCGGCGGCGTGGAGACCCGCACGGTCATGGAGGCCGGCGGCAGGGCGCCGGTGATCTACGTGGGGCTGGCGGCCTCGCTCGACTGGGGTTACGTCGCCAGCCTGAGCCGTCCCGGCGGCCGCGCCAGCGGCGTGGACAACAACTACGCCGAGCTTTCCGGCAAACGGCTGCAACTGCTCGAGCTGGCCCTGCCCGAAGTACGCCGGGTGCTGGTTCTCTATCAGCCGGGGGTGGTACCCACGCCGCGCGGCCTGGCATCGGTAAAAAGCGCCGCAGTGCGCTTGGGGCTGCGGCTGGGGTACTACCCGGTCGCCGCCGCGGAGGACCTGGATGGCCTGGCGGGGGCGCTCGCGGGCGGCTACGACGCCGCTCTGCTCATGCCCAGCTACGTCCTGGAAAACCACCTTGAGCGGGTGCTGCGGGCCACCAGCGCCGCCGGCCTGCCGCTGGTGGGCCTCGACGCCGCCCAGGTTCGCGCCGGGGCGTTTTTGGCCTACGGGGCGGCAGGCGCGGCCATGGGGCGGCAGGCGGCGCGACTGGCGCGGCAGGTGTTGGAGGGCTATCCGGTCGCCGAGCTGCCAGTGGAACGTCCTCAGCGCGTAGACCTGGCAATAAACCTGCAAACGGCGCGGCGGCTCGGCCTGGAGCCCGACTCGCGCCTGGTCAACCTGGCCGACGAGGTGGTGCGGTGAAACGCTGGCTAGCTCGGCTCGAGGGGCGCTTTACCGTGGCCGCCGCCGCCGCCGCGGCCCTGCCCCTGCTGCTGGTGGCGGCCGTCGCCTGGTACGGCCTCAGCCGCAGCTACCTGAACCTGGCCGGCGCCCGCATCGAAAGCGAGGCGGCGCGTTTGCAGGGCGGCCTCAACGCCCGCCTGCAAACCCTGGTGGACGTTCTGGGGCAAGCCCTCGACGGCGGCGGGGACGTTTGGGCGCTGCGCTTCGCCGCGGCGCGGCTGCCGGAGGTGGTGGAGCTGCAAACCCGGCGCGGCAAAACGGTGACGGCCTCCTGGTCGCGCTTCGCCGTGGCTCCCGCGCTCCTAAGACCGCTGGCGAGTACGGAGAAAAACGAGGTCTGGGGGCCGGTGCAACGCGACGCCTGGGGCGAGCCGCAGCTCTCGTTGGGCCTGGCCCGCTACCCCGACCGCTTTCTGGAAGCGCGGCTGCGGGCACCGGTGCTCTGGGAGGCGCTGGTCGAACTGGGCGACCCGACGCTGCACGCCTATCTGGTGGCTCCCGGCGGCGAGCGGCTGGCCAGCTCCAACCGCCTCGAGGTGCTCAGGGGGCTGCGGGCGCCGGCAGCGGTGCTCGCGGCGGGCGGAAACCGCGTTTTTCGCTACCGCGACGGCGGCGTCGAGAAACTGGCGGTGATGCGCGACGTGGACCGCCTCGGCGGCCGTTTGGTGGTGGAAGCGCCGGTCAGCCTCCTGCTGGCGCCGCTCTCGCGCTCGCTGCTGGTTCTGCTGGCCTCGCTGCTTCTGGCGATGGCGGCCAGCCTCTGGCCCGGCTGGCGGCTGGCGCGGGCGGTCACCAGGCCGCTGGACGAGCTGGCCCGCGGCGCCGTCGAGCTCGAGCGCGGCACCCTCAAACGCCCCCTGACGGAGTCGGGACCGCCCGAAGCCCGTACCGCGGTGAGGGCCTTCAACCGCATGGCCGCCGAGCTGGAACGCAACCGTAGCGAGCTGGAAGACTACGCCCTCCACCTGGAAGAACGGGTGGCCGAGCGCACCGAGGCGCTAAGACTGGCGCGCGACAGCGCCCTGGAGGCCGACCGCGCCAAGACCCGCTTCCTGGCCTCGGTGACCCACGAGCTGCGCACCCCGCTGGCCAACATCAAGGGCTTCGCCAGCACCCTGCGCGCCGGCGACGTGCGCTGGCAGCCGGAAGAAGCCGCCGAGTTCCTGCGCATAATCGAGAGCGAGGCCGACCGGATGCACTACCTGGTCAATGACCTGCTCGATCTGGCCCGCGGCGAGCGGGGCGAGTTCGCGGTGCAGCCTGCCCCCCAACGCCTCGAGAGCCTGCTGGCCAGCCTGCGCACCCGGCTGGAGCGGATTAGCGGCGGGCGGCTCGATCTGCAGGTGGCCGAGGGCCTTCCTTGCCTCGAGCTGGACCCGGAACGCATCCGCAGCGTGCTGGTCAACCTGGTCGAGAACGCCGTCAAGTACGGCCCGCCCGACGCGCCCATCGAGCTGGCGGTGATGGACGACGGCGAACGCGTCCGTTTCGAGGTGCGCGACCGCGGCCCCGGCATTGCCGCCGGTCTGGAAGAGCGGGTGTTCGAGCCGTTCTTCCGCGGCGACGGCGCCAGCCCGGGCACCGGCCTGGGCCTCGCCATCGCCCGCGAGATCGTGCAGGCCCACGGCGGCGAGATAGGCCTGGACCGCAAGGGAAACCAAACGGTGGCTTGGTTTACCCTGCCCAAAGGGAGGTGCAAAGGTGCCTGAAGTGCTGGTGGTGGACGACGACCCCAACCTGCTCAGACTGGTGGAGGCCAACCTGCGCGCCCGCGGCTACGCGGTAAGCACCGCCGCCAGCGGCGAGGAAGCGCTCGAGCTTTTGGAAAGGGGCGGCTTCGCCTGTGTTTTGCTCGACCTGATGCTGCCGGGCGTTGGTGGTTTGGAGGTAATCCGGGCGGCGCGTGTCTTCTGTGACGTGCCTATCGTGGTAATGAGCGCCCTCGGCGAAGAGGCGCAGAAGGTGGAAGCGCTCGACCTGGGCGCCGACGACTACCTGGTCAAGCCCTTCGGGGTGGCCGAGCTGCTGGCGCGGGTGCGGGCGGCCATCCGCCGCTACGGAGCCGCCGAAAGCGCCCTGCCGCCAGGTAGCGGCCCGCTGCGGCTCGACCCCGGCGGCGGCTTCGCCTACGTCTACGGCGAGCGCGTGCGCCTGACGCCGATGGAGTACGCCCTCCTCAAGCGGCTGCTGGCCGGCCGCGGTAGTACCGTCAGCCACGAAGAACTGCTCGACGCGGTCTGGGGGCGCGGCGCCGGCGAGGACCACTACCTGCACGTCTACGTAGGACGACTGCGGCGCAAGCTGGGCGCGGCGGTGCGTATCGAGAGCGTTCCCGGCGTCGGCTACCGCCTCGACGTTTAGGTGTAAGGTTCGAACACTTTATTCACGCCCCTCCCGTCGCCACGTGCGTCTTCTCCCTCGTCACCCCAGCGAAAGCCGGGGCGGGGACTGTTTCGGAAGCCGCGTTTAGGGCTTTGCGTCGTCACCATTGTTTCTTACGACACGCGCGAGCGACGGAGACTGCGCCGGTCTGGACTAGCCCCGCGAGCCATAGGCTCGCCCCGCTGGAATGACGGCCTTTGGTTTTGCTTGGGGCCAGCGAAACTCTGGCCTGCTACCTCCCCCACCCCGCCTCCCACAACCTATTCACCACCTACCACGTACTACGTACCGCATCATCCCGGACTTTGTGAACAACGTGTTGGGAGGTTACATTTAGGACTTGTTGAGCTTCCTCTATGTGAAATGAGCGTGAGGTGATGCACGTGAAAAAAGTACAGCTGTTGTTGCTCGCTCTGGCTCTGCTGGCGGTGGGCGTGGTAGTGGCCGGCGGCTTCCCCTGGCCCACCCAGAACTTCCCCAAACAGGTCCCCGACGCTCCCAGCGCCTACCCCCCGGGTGAGCTCGGCAAGATGGTCAAGCTCGGCGAAGACATCATCATGAACACCAACACCCACCCGCTCACCAAGGACTACGTGGGCGACAGCCTGCAGTGCAAGAGCTGCCACCTGCAGGGCGGCAAGGGCAAGAGCCGCTACGCGACCTTCATTGGCGTGGCCACCTCCTACCCCGCCTACAGCCCGCGTGAGAAGGCCGTGGTCAGCCTCGAAGACCGCATCCTCAACTGCTTCATGCGCTCCATGAACGGCACCCGGCCGCCGGTGGCCTCGAAGGCCTCCATTGCCATGGCCGCCTACATCACCTGGCTCTCCAGCGGCCTGCCGGTGGACCAGAACCCCAACAAGCCCATCGGCGCCTACAACACCCCCTGGCCCGATCCGGCCATCGTCAAGCTGGTCAAGTCGGGCAAGGTGGACATGAAGCACGGCAAGCAGGTCTACGACGCCCAGTGCGCCGCCTGCCACGGCGCCGACGGCCAGGGCGTGGGCGCCTTCCCGCCGGTCTGGGGCGACAAGTCGTACAACACCGGCGCCGGTATGGCCAACGTCATCAAGGGCGCCAGCTGGACGAAGTACAACATGCCCCTGGGCAACGCCCACCTCAGCGATCAGGACGCGGTGGACGTAATGGCCTACGTCAACAGCCACGAGCGCCCCAGCTTCAAGCTGACCGACCACCTGGCCCCAGCGGGCAAGGCGGGCGTCTACAACAGCAACGTTCCCCAGCAGATCATCGAAGCTCCCACCTGGCCCCCCAAGAAGAAGTAAGAGCGGCCGAATCCTAAGCACCCCGCGCGGCGCGCGGGGTGCTTTTTGTTTGGCTGGCCCGCGCCCGCGCGCTGCGGCACAAGCATTCTCATGGCGCTGCTGCCTATAATTCGCACGTGCTCCAGCGCTATCTGCTGCGCGAAATCCTGACGCCCTACCTGCTGGGCACCCTGCTCTTCATCGGGCTGGTGACCACCGACCTGCTCTCTTCGCTCTCGGGCGTATTTCTCAGTCGCGGCACCTCCTGGCTGCAAATCGCCGAACTGGTCCTCTACCGGATGCCCTACACCCTGGGCGTGGCGCTGCCGCTGGGGCTGGTGTTCGCGGTGCTGGTGGCGCTGGCCCGCTGGATCCGCGACTCGGAATTGAAAGCGGTGCTGGCGGCGGGGATAGCGCCGGTGCGCCTGCTAGCGCCGGTGCTCGGTTTGGCGGTGCTGGTGGCCCTCGTCGCCTGGTGGAACGCCGGCTGGCTCAAACCGGAAGCGCAGGCCCGCTATGACGACCTGATCTACAAGATCTACTACGGCCACGCCCCCAGCGGCGTGCTGGCCAACACCGCCTACGCCCCCGAGGGTCTGGGCGTCTACTACGCCAGCCGCATCTACCCCGAAAAGGACGGCCGCGGCAAGCTCGAGGGCGTGCGCGTGGTCACCCCCGAGGGCGCCGTCTGGAGCGCCGACCACGGCTTCTGGCAGGGCCCCAACTGGATTCTCGAGGACGCCTGGAAGACCGAGCCCGGCCACGCCCCCGAAAACTGGGACAAAATGCCGCTCCCCTTCCCCTCCAACTTCGTGGAGAAGAAGACCGGTTACGAGTCGCTGCCCATGCCCGAGCTGCGTCAGCTGGCGCGGGTGGACCCGGCGGCCCGCTTCCCGTTGCA
>JALVWZ010000306.1 GCA_027023115.1 Thermaceae bacterium | reverse complement strand
TGGTCATGCCCGGTGACAACGTCGAGTTCGCCGTCGAACTCATCAAGCCCATCGCCCTCGAAGAAGGCCTCCGCTTCGCCATCCGCGAAGGCGGCCGTACCGTGGGTGCTGGGGTCGTGACCAAGATCATCGAGTAAGCGTTTTCGCGCGCGGCTGGGGAGGCGGGCCCTCCCTGGCCTGCGCACGTACCAAGGAAGAGGCTGAAATGGCGAGCGATGTCCGCATTAAGGTATTGTTGGAGTGCACCGAGTGCAAACGGCGCAACTACGCCACCGAGAAGAACCGCCGTAACACCACGGGCAAGATGGAAATAAAGAAGTACTGCCCCTGGTGCAAGAAGCACACCGTGCACAAGGAAGTCAAGGCGTAGCCATGATCGGCAAGATCATCAACTACTTTCGAGAGGCCAGGGCCGAGCTGGCCCGAGTCAACTGGCCGAGCCGCGACGAGATCATCCAGTCGACCGAGGCGGTGTTGCTCTTTACGCTGTTCTCGATGATTGTCCTCTGGGTCTACGACGTGGTCTTCGGTCTGCTGATGAAAAGAATTCTCCAATGAGCATCGAATGGTACGCGGTCCATACCTACGTTGGGTACGAAGACAAGGTCAAGCAGAACCTTGAGAAGCGGGCCCAGGCCCTGGGCATGCAAGACAAGATCTTCCAGGTGTTGATTCCCACCGAGGAGATCGTCGAACACCGCGAGGGCGGCAAGAAGGAGTCGGTCTTCCGCAAGCTCTTTCCCGGCTACGTCTTCGTACAAATGGACCTCGGCGACAACCCCGAAGACCCGAACGAGGCCTGGGAGGTGGTGCGTAATACACCCGGAGTAACCGGCGTGGTGGGCACCAACGAGGGGGGCAAGTACCGGCCGGTGCCGCTGACCCCCGACGAGGTGCAGCGCATCCTCGAGGCCAGTGGTCTGGCGGGCAGGCGCGAGGGGCCCAAGCCGCAGGTGACCTTCAAGGAGGGCGACGTGGTCCGCGTCGTCAGCGGTCCCTTCGCCGACTTTACCGGCGTGGTCAGCGAGATAAACCCCGAGCGCAACAAGGTCAAGGTTTTGGTTTCGATCTTCGGGCGCGAAACACCCGTGGAGCTCGACTTCTCCCAGGTGGTTCGCTCCTGAAGCAGCGCTAATACCCCGAACGGCGGGGGAGCTGAGGAGGAAAGATGAAGAAAGTAATTGGTTTGGTAAAGCTGCAACTGCCTGCGGGCAAGGCCACCCCGGCCCCGCCGGTGGGCCCGGCGCTGGGTCAGCACGGCGCCAACATCATGGAGTTCTGCAAGGCCTTCAACGCGGCCACGGCCAACATGGGCGACGCCATCGTGCCGGTGGAGATCACCATCTTTGCCGACCGTTCGTTCACCTTCATCACCAAGACGCCGCCGGCCTCGTACCTGATTCGTAAGGCCGCCGGCATCGAGAAGGGCGCGTCCAACCCCAGCCGCGAGGTGGTGGGCAAGATCACCTGGGACGACTGCCTGAAGATCGCCGAGCAGAAGATGAAAGACCTCAACGCCGGCTCCCTGGAGGCGGCGGCGCGGCAGATTGCCGGCTCCGCTCGCTCGATGGGCGTGGAAGTGGAGGGGATGCCCGATGCCTAAGCACGGCAAGCGTTATCGCGCACTCCTGGAAAAGGTGGACACCAGCAAGGTCTACACCCTCGACGAGGCCGCCAAGTTGGTCAAGGAACTGGCCTCGGCCCGCTTCGACGAAACCGTGGAGGCCCACCTCAAGCTGGGCATCGACCCCCGCAAGTCCGACCAGAACGTTCGCTCCACCGTTTCCTTGCCCCACGGCACCGGTAAGCAGGTGCGGGTGCTGGCCATCGCCAAGGGCGAGAAGATAAAGGAAGC
>JALVWZ010000305.1 GCA_027023115.1 Thermaceae bacterium | reverse complement strand
CGAGGTCTACGTTGACGCCAACGAAACCCTGAACCCCAAACGGGCCACCGACGTATTGCTGCGCTGGCGTGAACTTGGGGTGACGATGGTCGAGGAACCGCTGCCGGTGCAGCGGGTAGAAGAGCGGCGCCGGCTGCGGGCCGCCGGCGTGCTGCCGCTGATAGCCGACGACTCGGTGTTCACTCTGGCCAGCGCGGAGCGCGAGCTGGAGCTGGGCACGTTCGACATCATCAACGTCAAACCGGCGCGGAGCGGTTTTTGCTGGAGCATGGGGATGCTCGAGCGCACCCGGGTCTACGAGCGCGGAGCGATGATCGGTTCCCAGGCGATGAGCAGCTTCGGGGCGGCGCGGGCGGCCTTGCTGGCGTTTCACCCGGCGGTGGACCGCCCCAGCGAGCTGGCCTTTCACCTGCTGACCGCCGGCGGCTTCGCCGAGTTCCCGCCCATTACAGACGGCTGGTTGGAGCGCGAGGCGGTGGCGGCGGTGGAGTTCGACGAAAAACTGTTTCGCCGCTACGAGGTCTGAGCGCGGCGGTTGGCCAGCGCCGTTGCCGCAAAGAGCAGCGTTCCCAGCAGCAAGAACCCCAGCGGAATGAGGCGCGGGTTCTGAATGGGAGCAAACAGAGCCGGGCCGACGGTGCTGCCCAGGGCGGCGGCGTAGAACATCCCGCCGGTTAGCTCCTGGCCGTACTTGCCCTGGATGTGGGCAAAGCTGGTTCCAAAGATAGGTCCGAAAAAGACCGCCGCCAGCGGGAAGAGCGGCGCCAGCGGCGGCAAAAACATGGCCAGCAAAACCGCCAGACTGCCACCCACCAGCTCCAAGAGCCGTGGCAGCGGCGCGGCGGCCACCCAGCCGGCGAGAAGCAGGCGGCTGAGGGTAAGTAAGAGCCAGTAGCCAGACAGGAGCAGGCCGGCCAACCGCACCGGGTAACCGAGTTCGGTCAGGTAAGCGCCGCTCCAGGCCGAGAGCGAGGCCTCGGTGGCCACATAGAGGCCGACCACCAATAGCAGCGGCACGACCGCCCGGATGCGGGCGGGAGTGACGGGGGCCGTTTGCCGCGCGGCCGGTGGGGCGTTCCAGGAAATGGCCGCCACCGCCAGAAAGAGCGCGCCCACCAGCGCAAAGCCCGGACGCCAGTCGGCGAGGGTAAACAGCAGCGGCGCGGTCACCGCTCCCAGCCCGAAGGCGGCGTTGGCGCGGTTGAGCATGAACACCCGCCTTTGCGGGTGCAGGTCGCCCACCATGCCGTTGGCGTGGACGTTGAGCACTCCCTGGGCAAAACCGGCCGCGGCCGCGGCGGCTGCCACCAGCGCAAAGGTGGGAGCGGCAGCCATCAACAAAAAAGCCAGCGCGAAGAGGCCTGCACTGAACGCCAACAGCGGGTGGCGGCGGCGCGTGCGGGTGGCGGCCGCCACGCCAAGAACCAAACCGAGCAACTGCAAGTTGAAGAACCAGGCCACTTCGCCGCCAATCCCGAACTGCTCCCGCCACTGCGGCAGGACGGCCCCCGGGGTGGCCACGAAGACGCCGAGCAGGAAGAGGGCGCTCAGACTGGCGAGGGTGTAACGAAGCGTGTGGTTCATGTCGGTGCGCCGCCGGAGCAGCCCACCCAGTCTAGCGGGCGGTGGCGGCAAAGGCAAAACCGTGTAATTGGCCACTACATCTGAGACTCCCCACCCTCGGGGACCGACTCCTCTTGCATCATAGCCAGGAACTCCAGGGGGGCCAGGCCATCCAGGGCCCGGTGGGGCCTTCGCCTGTTGTAGTAGTCGAGGTAGGCGTTGAGTTCTCGTTGCAGCTCGGGGATGCGAGAAGGCAAGGGCTGGGTGTAGAACTCGTCTTTGAAGGTACGCTGCATCCTTTCGACGT
>JALVWZ010000304.1 GCA_027023115.1 Thermaceae bacterium | reverse complement strand
CCGTACAGCTTGAGCTCCAGCACGCCGTATTTCCCGGTCACTTTCTTGGCCAGGTGATTGCCCGAACCAACGTCTCCGTAGAGGGGCAGGCCGCCGGTGCCGACCACGAACTGCGTGACGCCGTGGGCGTCGTCCCTGGCGCTGCCGTCGTCCTGAGGGTAAAAGCGCTCGTAAGCATGGTCGTGGCCGCTTAGGTAGAGCTCCCCGCCGCTCTTGTAGAAAAGATCCCAGGCGGCGTCCATGGAGCTGCTGTTACCATGATGACCGTTACTGTAACGGGGGTGGTGACCCATCATCAGCGAGCAACGCGCCTCGTCACCCTCGAGCTGCTCCTCGAGCCACTGGTATTGCTTGGAGCTGCCGCCGATACTGAGATTGCTGTTGAGAGCGTAAATGCTCCAGTCGCCTATCTTGACCTTGTACCAGCCATTGGTATCCTTGTGCCCGCGCGCGCCCCAGTACTTGAAGTAGCCGGAAGCTCCCGAAGTGTGATACTCGTGGTTGCCGGTAATCGGGTAGGTGCGGCTCTTGAAGTCTCCCCACGAGGTGTTGGGGTCGTAGTATTCCATGAACTCGTCGTATTTGCCGTCCTTGTACGCCAGGTCGCCCAGGGCGAGCACGTACCACTCGCCTTCTTTTGGAGCCAGGTCTTTGATCAGTTCGTGGGTCTTCTCGTCGTTGTCGGTGGAGTAGGCGATGTCGCCAGCAGCGAACACTACTACCGCCTCGCCCCCGCCAGAACCACCCGCGACGGTGATGCTTTCGCTGGCGCTCGCCCGGCCGCCGTGGCCGTCGTTGACGCTCAGCGTGGCGGTGTAGCTGCCGGCGGAGGCGTACTCGTGGCTCGTGCCGCCCGAACAAATGTCCTCGCTCGCGCCGTCACCGAAGTTCAGGGTACAGCTCAGGGGGTCACCGTCCGGGTCGGAGGAAGAAACGCTGAAGTTTACCGTCAGAGGGGAGTTGCCCTCACGCGGGCTGGCCGTTAACGATGCACTGGGGTTGCCGTTACCGGCCGAGCACCGGCGCGTGACCTTTAACCTGGCGTTGGAGCCACCCCCCGTTACGCGCAGCCAGGCGCTCGTTTCGCCGGCGGCGTTGCAGCCCTTCACCTTGACCGTAACCTCGACCGAACCAGCGTGCGCCAGCGTGCCGCTACCAGGGAACGCCTCCAGCCAAGACTCGCCGGGCTCTATCCGATAGCCGGCCTCGGCTCCCTCGTTGCCGAGGGTGAACTTCTGCGGGACCGGCGCGGACGAGTCCACCTCGCCATTGAAGATCAGGGTATTGGGGTCCACCTTCCAGACTGGAACACCCGTACCGGCGCCTCCCTGCTGGTCACCAAGGCAACCGGCACCGGCCATAACCAGGGCCGCCACCGCCAAAACTGCTACGACCCGCTTTACCACGACCGCCAAGAACATATTCCTCTCCTTTCCCGAGCCGCAATGGCGGCCAGAAAACGCTTTGTTCAGGGAAATTTACCGATCAGATTTTAGGCAATGTGATCCCGCGCTGGCCCTGGTACTTGCCCCGACGGCTCTTGTAGCTGGTTTCGGGCGGCTCCCCCTCGAAGAAGAGGATCTGGACGATGCCCTCGCCGGCGTAGACGCGCGCCGGCAGGGGGGTGGTGTTGGAGATCTCGAGGGTCACGTGCCCCTCCCAGCCCGGCTCGAGCGGGGTAACGTTGGCGACGATGCCGCAGCGGGCGTAGGTAGACTTGCCCAGGGCGATGGCAATCACGTTTTCGGGCATGCGAATGTACTCGACCGAACGGGTGAGGGCGAACGAGTTGGGCGGGATGAGCACGCTTTCGCCCTCTATCTCGACGAAGCTCTGCGGGTCGAAGGCCTTCGGGTCCACGACGGCGCCGT
>JALVWZ010000303.1 GCA_027023115.1 Thermaceae bacterium | reverse complement strand
TCCAGAACCTGCTCGGCGAGCGCCATGCCGCCTTCGCCGCCTTCGGCCCAGACCCGGGCAACGGCAAAGCGGAGGCCGTTTTCTGCCGCGAAGCGGCGCACCAGGTCAATCTCTTCTTCGCTATCGGTGGCGAAGTGGTTGAGGGCGATCACCGGCTCGAAGCCGTGCTGGCGGACGTTGACGACGTGTTGCTCGAGGTTGGCGAGCCCCGCCGCCACCGCCTCCGGGTTTGGTTCGCCAAAGTCCTTGGCGCCGCCGTGGTGGCGCAGAGCGCGAATGGTGGCGACCAGCACCACCGCCTCGGGAGCAAAGCCGGCGGCCCGGCTGACGACGTTGAAGAACTTCTCGGCTCCCAGGTCGGAGCCAAAGCCGGCCTCGGTGACCACGTAGTCGGCGTAGCCTAGCGCCAGCTCGGTGGCGCGCACCGAGTTGGTGCCGTGGGCGATGTTGGCGAATGGGCCCATGTGCACGAACGCCGGTTGCCCTTCTATGGTCTGCACCAGGTTGGGTTTGAGGGCCTGCAGTAGGAGCGCGGTCATGGCTCCCTGGGCATGCAGCTGGCGGGCGAAGACCGGCTGGCGGTCGTAGGTGTAACCGACGCGAATGTTGCCCAGCCGCTCGCGCAGTTCGGCTACGTTACGGGCCAGGGCCATGATGGCCATCACCTCGGAGGCAACGGTAATCTCGAAACCGGTTTCGGCCGGGACGCCGCCGGTAATGCCGCCCAGTCCGGTAACTACCCGCCTGAGGGCGCGGTCGTTCATGTCCAGCACCCGTTTGTACTCCACGCGCCGCAGGTCGATGTTCAGTTGGTTGCCTTGGTGAACGTGGTTGTCTATCATCGCCGCCAGTAAGTTGACGGCGCTGGTGACCGCGTGAAAGTCGCCCGTGAAGTGGAGGTTTATTTCCTCCATGGGCAGGACCTGGCTGTAACCGCCGCCGGTGGCGCCGCCCTTGACGCCAAAGACCGGGCCCAGGCTGGGCTCGCGCAGGGCGACCGCGGCGCGTTTTCCCAAGCGGGCCAGGCCCTGGGTGAGGCCGATGGAGACGGTCGTCTTGCCCTCGCCGGCGGGGGTGGGGGTTATGGCCGTGACCAGTATCAGCCGCCCTCTTCGCTCGGGGGGCGCGCCCTCTACCTTGGCCATGTAGGGGCCGTAGTGGAACAGTTTTTCTGCGGGGATGCCGATAGAGGCTGCTATTTCGTCTATGGGGCGGAGGGTGGCCGCCTGGGCAATTTCGATATCGGTCATAAGGATAGCTTATATCGCCGAAGAGGGGCGGGGAGAGAGGGAAAAGCCCTGCTCCGAGGCGGGCGCTTGAGGCTTTTAAGGAACGCCTGCCCGCATTTCTTGGGGGATACAGAGGCATTCATTGCAACTAAACGGAAAAAACGCGGCCTGGCGCCGACAGTTCCCGAGGGGGCTCGTCGTCCGTTGATTCTGGTCTGTAGAACGACGTTCTAGTTGGAGAGGATTGGGGGAGGGCTTGAAACCCGCCCCTACGTTCCAGCGTCGAAGGCGGTCAAGCTGTGGCTCCTCTTACGACATGGGCCCCGGATCTCGGCGGGCGGGGCCAGCCTCGTCCGGGGATTCGAGAAAAGCAGCACGTGGCCTGTAGCTCGTAGCCTGTGGTTGGCCAATTGGTGGTAGCCATAGCTTCTGCACGGGCCCCCGCTCTTAACTGGCAGGACCGCCTCGTTCGGAGAGTCGGTATTAAGTCTGCGAAAAGGTGAAACGAGTCCCCGGCCAAGGGCGCTTTGCGCCCGCGAGCCGGGGCATGTCCCGGACTTGATCCGGGGCCCATGCCGCGCCATTAATCCATGGCTCGGTCACCGCAAAACAGCCTCCCCCCGATGGGGAGGGCCGGGGTGGGGG
>JALVWZ010000302.1 GCA_027023115.1 Thermaceae bacterium | reverse complement strand
GGGTGTCGGGCAGCGAGCGGAAGAACTCGAATTCTTCCTTGTACTCCGGCACCATGTTCCCTTCCTTGCTCACCATCTCCAGGGCGTCGTCGTTACATACGGCCACGCACTCGCCGCAGCCCTTGCATTTGGTGGGGTCCACAAAGATCGAGAAGAGACCCGGCTCCTTGCCCTTCTTTTGCGGAATGTCGTAGTACTTGCGCGTCTTGGCGAAGTGGGCGCGCATCCGCTCGCGGGTCTCGGGGTCTTCTATCTTGGCCAGCTCTTCCTCCACCTGCGCCTCCGGCACCACCTTGGCCAGAATGGCGGTGTCGGGGCACTCGGTAACGCACTCCATGCAACCGGTGCAGTTGGGCGCGATGTAGTGGGGGATGTCCGGCGCTATGTAGGAAAAGTCGCGGTAGGAACCGGTTCCCGGGGCAATGTGCGAACGGGCCAGCAACTCGTCGGCTGGCATCTCGGCGTCGGCGGTGCCGGCGGCGTAAGCCTCTACCACCGAGCGGAACTCCTTGTTGAACTCGGGGATGTTGACTGGTTCAGGCTCGGGGAGCAGCTCCAGCTCTAGCTCCAGCTCGCCCATGATGACTTTTTTCTCGCTCATGCGCCCACCTCCTCAGGCTCGGTGGCGATTACCTCGGCCGGCAGCTCGATGATCTCGCGATAGCCGCGCTGTATGGCCGTCATGTTATCTTTGACCACCTGTTCGCCACGCTTGCCGAAGTACTTGCGGATTATCTTCTCGACCCTTTCCCAAAGCTGCTCTTCGCTGAGTTGCAACCTCTCGACGAAGGGGGCCACGCGCAGATACACGCCCAGCAGCACGATGCCCTGCATACGCATTACCAGGTCGGCGCGGGAAGAAACGTCGCGGGCGATGGCGATGGTGTCTATCGCGTAGACGCGGTAGTCGTTTTCGCGGATGGTCTTGCGGGCCCAGGCGGGGACGCTGGCCCAGATATCGCGCGGGTCCTTCTCCACCGACTGCATCCAGACCACGCCGCCTTTCTTGAGGCCGTTGAAGGGGTTGGTGTAGTGGAGGGCGTTGGGGTCGTTGATGGCGATCATCTCGACGTTCTTCAGCTCGCTGCGGATGCGAACCGGCTCTTCGGCGACGGTCAGGTAGTAATTGGTGGGAAGGCCCTTCTTCTCCGAGCCGTACTTGGGGAAGGCCTGGACGTAGAGGCCGAAGAGGTCGGCGGTGGTGGAGGCGATGACCTTGTTGGTGGTTACCGAGCCAAAGCCGCCCACCGAGTAACCGCGCATGCGGAACGTGCCCTTGGCGGTGATGTCTATGCTTTCGTCGGGCTCGAGCGCCAGCGGATGCTTGATGTTCAATACGAAGAAGCGCTTTTCGCCCTCTTCCTTGAGGTGGTCGAACACGGCCACGATGTCGGCCGGGCGGATGTCGCGCCCGCCAAGGCCGGCGGCACCGGAGTAAATCTTGGGCATCCGCTCGATCTTTGGTAAGCCCGGATAGCCGTCGATAGCGTCGGCGAAGGCCGCCTTGATGTCGCGGGTGAGGGGGTTGGAGCCCGCCAGCGGCTCGTCGGTGCGCTCGAGCACCGCGAACGCCTTGACGTTCTTGAGCGCCGCTACGATCTGCGCCGCCGGGAAGGGGCGGAAGGAGTAGACCTTCAGCATGCCGGCCTTTATTCCCTTGTCGCGCAGCTCGTCAACGACCGCTTCGATGGTAAAGGTCATCGAGCCCATGGCCACGATGACGTATTCGGCGTCTTCTATCCGGTAACCCTTGACGAAGTCGTACTCGCGGCCAGTCAACTGGGCGTAGGTCTTGAAGGCGTCGTCGAGCGCCGGGATGACGCGGGCGTAGAAAGCACGCTGGGCGATGCGGCCCTTCATGTAGGCGTCCTGGTTCTCGACCGGACC
>JALVWZ010000301.1 GCA_027023115.1 Thermaceae bacterium | reverse complement strand
GAGAGCGGCCGCGCTGGTGATGACCGTGCCCACTATGAACGGCCAGGCGCCGAAGTTTTCCTTGACCGCGTCCCAGGCCGTACCCAGGGCGAAGGGGAAGAACCCGAAGGTGGCGAACGCCTGGCGGCCGCCCAGCCACAGCTCCCAGGCGAGCAGGCCGGCGATGAAGAGCACCGCCAGCCCCAGCGCCAGCAAGAAGGCGCTGAAGAGGCGGTCGCCCAGTCTGCCGTAGATTCTCAAGCTCGGCCCTCCCTTTGTAAGAGCGCGCTCTTTCACGCCGCCGCTCGGGCTACTTCAGCGGCCGGCCCCGGTAGCGCAAACGGGCCAGGTTGGCTTCGCTCACCTTGACCACCGCCTCCGGCAGCGCTCCGTAGTGCAGGGGTTCGTTGTACTTCTGCCCGTCGTGGATGATCCACTCGAGCAGCTCAGCCAGAGCCTCCGCCTCGGCCGCCGACTTGAACGCCCGGTCCTTGTCGAGGTCGCGGTAGACGAGGATCCAGGTAAAGCTGGCGATCGGGTAACCCTCGGGAGCCGGGGTGTTGGTCAGGGAAACGCGGGTGTCCTGCGGGAAGTCTGCGAGCGCGGCGGCCGCCTTGACGCTCTCCAGGCTGGCCAGCACGAACTTGCCGGCGCGGTTTTGCACCGCCCCGAAGCCGATCTTGTTCTGCACCGCGTAGACCAGCTCGTTGTAGCCGATCGCGCCGGGGGTCTGCCTGACCAATCCGGCCACGCCCTCGTTGCCCTTGCCGCCCAGGCCCACCGGCCAGGAAACGCTCTTACCGACGCCCACCTTGGCCTTCCACTCCGGGGATACCTTGGCCAGGTACTCGGTCCAGATGTAGGTGGTGCCCGAACCGTCGGAACGGTGGACGACCGTAATCGGAAGCGGCAGCAGCCTGACGCCGGGGTTCAGCTTGGCGATGGCCGGGTCGTTCCACTTGGTCACCTTGCCGAGGAAGATAGCGGCCAGTAGGGGTCCGGAAAAGTTGAGCGGCTTGCTGACACCGGGCAGATTGTAGGTGGGGACCACCGCGCCCATCGCGGTGGGGACGTGGATGAGCTGGGTGCCGAACTTCTTTTCGAACTCGGCGATCTTGGCGTCGGACAAAGGGGCGTCGCTGGCGCCGAAGTGGACCGTCTGCGCGA
This sequence comes from Thermaceae bacterium, assembly GCA_027023115.1. GTDB lineage: Bacteria > Deinococcota > Deinococci > Deinococcales > Marinithermaceae > Oceanithermus. The sequence goes on along the minus strand of JALVWZ010000301.1, from coordinate 746 downwards.
ACAATTGGCGGATACCGCCGCCGGAACCGATGGACTGATAGTTGACCCTGACGCCGGTCAGTTTGTTATAAGCGTCGAAGTACTTGGCGTAGAGCGGGTACGGAAAGGTCGCGCCCGCGCCGTTGAGGCTGACCCCGGCGGCCGCGGCCAGGCCAAGGATGGAGACAGTCAGAGCGATTACGAGCTTTTTGAGCATCCACAACCTCCAGCCCTATCTTGAACGCTCATTGTCAGGCCAGGGTCAGCTCTTCTGGCTGTCGCCCTCGAGTTTGCCGGTGAGCCAGAAGAACACCCGTTCGGCGATGTTCTCCAGGTGGTCGCCCAAGCGCTCGTAGCTGCGGGCGACGCGCATCAGGGTGAGCGCCTTGGAGATGGTCCGCGGGTCCTCCATCATGTAAGTTAGCAGCTCGCGGACTATCTGCTCGTAGAGGTCGTCCACGTCGTCGTCGATCTTGAGGACGCGCTCGGCGGCGTGCAGGTCGCGCTCGGCGATGGCCTTGGCCAGTTCGTCGAGCATCCGCCCCAAACGCTCGGCCATCTCGCCAAGGACGATGTACTTCTTGAGCGGCGGCTCGCCGGCGAGGGCCAGGGCGTCTTCGGCCACGTGGCCGGCGTAGTCACCGGCGCGCTCGAGATCGGTCAGCGCCTTGAGGACGGTGGCCAGAAAGCGCAGGTCGCCAGCCACCGGCTGATGGCGGGCGATCGCCGCCAGTACCTCGTTCTCGATGGTCAGCTCCATCGCGTCC
>JALVWZ010000300.1 GCA_027023115.1 Thermaceae bacterium | reverse complement strand
AGAAGTCGGCGCTCGCCGAGCGCCAGTCTTCCAGAATGCGCCCCGCCAGCGGGCTGCCGGTAAGCTCGCGATGCCTTTCCAGCAGTGCCCGCAAAAGCTCGCTATCGGCCCCGCCGCTCAGGCGGGCAATTTTCACCAGAGTGGGGTTGTACCGCTCCGGGAAGACGCTGCCCGGGTCGTAAACGAAGGCCACCCCGCCGGTCATGCCGGCGGCGAAATTGCGCCCCGTCTCGCCAAGGACCACCACCGCCCCGCCGGTCATGTACTCGCAGGCGTGCGCGCCTACCCCCTCCACCACCGCCCGGGCGCCAGAGTTGCGCACCGCGAAGCGCTCACCAACGCTGCCGGCGATGTAGACCCCGCCGCCGGTGGCGCCGTAGAGAACCGTGTTGCCGGCTATGAGCTGCGGCCTGCCCGATTGCTCTTCGGGGCGTACCACTAGCACCCCGCCGGCAATGCCCTTGCCCAGGTAGTCCTGCGCCTCGCCCACCAGCTCGAAGTGCATTCCCGGGCTCAAAAACGCCCCGAAGCTCTGCCCGGCCACGCCCAAGAAGCGGGCCTGCACCGTTGCCGGCGGCAACCCCTCGGAGCCGTGAAACCTGGCAATCTCGCCGCTAAGGCGCGCCCCCACGCTGCGCTCGCGGTTGCTGATGGGGAATATCGCCTTGCGCGGCCTGCGGTCTTGCAGGGTAGGCTTGAACATCTCGTACACGGCGTCGTCCAACAGGGGGCCATCTTCGGGCCGCTCCGCGCGACCGCGGGGCGGCTGCGGCCGCCACTCGCCCTTCGGAGACTGCAACAGCTGTTCCAAATCGACCGCGCCGGCCCGGCGCAGTCTCACCTCGCGCTTTTTCAGCAGGTCGCCGCGGCCCACTATCTCGTCGAGGCTCCGGTAGCCCATCTCGGCCAGTATTTCGCGCACTTCCTGAGCCACGTAGGCGAAGAACTGGACCGCGTGTTCCGGCGCACCCGGAAAGCGCGCCCGCAGCTCTTCGTTTTGCGTAGCCACTCCCACCGGGCAGGTGTTCAGGTGGCACTGCCGCGCCATCACGCAACCGACGGCCACCAGCGCCGCGGTGCCAAAGCCGAACTCCTCGGCTCCCAGCAGGGCCGCCAGCACCACGTCGCGGCCGGTCTTGAGGCCTCCGTCCACCTGCAGGCGCACCCGCTCGCGCAGACCGTTCTCGAGCAAGACGCGGTGTGCTTCGCTCAGGCCCAGCTCCCAGGAGCTGCCTGCGTACTTGATAGAACCTAGAGGAGAGGCACCGGTGCCGCCGTCGTTGCCGGATATGAGAATGCGGTCGGCGTAACCCTTGGCCACCCCGGCGGCGATGGTCCCCACCCCCACCTCGCTCACCAGCTTGACCCCGACACGTGCGTGCCGGTTGACCCGCTTGAGGTCGTAGATTAGCTGAGCCAGGTCTTCAATTGAATAGATGTCGTGGTGCGGCGGCGGTGAAATCAGGGTTACTCCGGGCGTTGCGCCGCGCACGCGGGCGATCTCGCGGTTCACCTTGAATCCGGGAATCTGCCCGCCCTCACCGGGCTTGGAGCCCTGGGCCATCTTGATCTCGATCTCGCTGGCGCTGACCAGGTACGCCGGCGTTACCCCGAAACGGCCCGAGGCCACCTGCTTTACGCGGCTGTTGCCCCAGTCGCCGGCCTGAGGGTGCCAGTGGGAGCGGGTCAGGTCGGGGCGGTCGCTCTCGTATGGTTGGTAGCGTACCGGGTCCTCGCCGCCCTCGCCGGAGGCGCTCATCGCCCCAACGCGGTTGGCGGCCACCGCCAACGATTCGTGCGCCTCGCGCGAGAGCGCCCCAAAGCTCATCGCCTGCACCCGGAAGCGCTTGATTATCTCTTCCAGCGGCTCCACCTCGTCAATAGGCAGCGGCTCG
>JALVWZ010000299.1 GCA_027023115.1 Thermaceae bacterium | reverse complement strand
GACAGGCTGCGCAGCCTGGGCATGGCCCCTCCCGGTTTCAGATTACAACGGCCGTTTGCCGGCGGCGATCACGGCCCCGTAGACCGCTTCGGCGCCGGCAGCCCTTAGCGCCCGTTCCACCGCACGAAAGGTGCCGCCGGTGGTCCACACGTCGTCCACCAGCAGCCAGCGCCGGTAGGGCAGCTCGCGGCGCACGAAAAACACCCCGGCCCTGAGCGCCGCCCGCTGGTCCTTGGCGCGGCGCGTCTGACTGCGCGCGTAACGACGGGCCAGCACCCGTACGTATGGCAACCCCAGTTCGGCGGCCAGCGCTCTTCCCAATACCTCCGCCGGGTTGTAGCCGCGGCTGAGCGCCCGCCACCACAGAGTCGGCACCGCCGTTACCGCCTCTACCTGCCAGCCGGCCTCCACCACCCCGCGCGCCAGCGGCTTTGCCAACGGCCGGGCCAGTACGAAGCCGCCCCGGTACTTCAGCCTCCGCACCACCCCCTTGAGGCGGCGATAGTTACCCAAATAGACGAGGTTACCGCGGCGCTCGCTCCTCAGCTCGGCCGCGCACCGGCTACATATCCCCGGCTGGTCGAGCGGCTCTCCGCAAATCGGGCAGCGCGATCCAAGCACTTCTTCAGCCTTCAGCCAGCGCATTCCTCAAACCTTCGTCGAACGGCGGATAGATTATTCCCTTTTCAGTGATTATGCCGGTTACCAACTGGTGCGGCGTCACGTCGAAGGCGGGGTGCCTCGCCGGGAAACCCGCCGGCGCTATAGGCACCCCGCGGATGCTGGTCACTTCGGCGGCGCTGCGCTCCTCAATGGGTATGTCGGCGCCGCTCTCTAGCTTGGGGTCCACCGAAGAAAACGGCAGCGCCGGGTAGAAGGTCACCCCGTGGTGGTGGGCCAGAACCGCCAGCGAGTAGGTGCCGATCTTGTTGGCGAAGTCGCCATTAAGCGCCATCCGGTCGACGCCTACGATTACCTGGTCCACCTCGCCCTGCTTCATGAAATGACCGGCCATGTTGTCGCTGATGAGTGTGGCCGGCACCCCGGCCTTCTGAAGCTCCCAGGCGGTCAGGCGCGCTCCCTGGAGGTAAGGCCGGGTTTCGTCCACCCAAACGTGGCTGATCCGCCCCTGCCGGTGGGCCTCGATGATCGCGCCCAAGGCCGTGCCGTACCCGCCGGTGGCGATGGGGCCGGTGTTGCAGTGGGTTAGCACCTGGCCCTTCAGAACACTGGTGCCATTTTTGCTGATCGCCAGTTCGGTTTCTTCGACCTCGCGCCAGATGGCGCGGGCCTCTCTTAAGCTGGCCTCGAGATCGCCCTTGTGGGGGCGCATCCTCTCCAGCGCATGGAAGAGGTTTACCGCCGTCGGGCGGCTGGCGGCCAGCACCCGCTCCGCTTCGTCCAGGTCCTCGCCGGCCATCTGTGCCAGCACCATTCCAAAGGCGGCGGTTACGCCAATTGCCGGGGCGCCGCGCACCACCATGTCCTTGATGGCCCGGGCCGCTTCGGCGGCGCTCTTGACCGGCAACCATTCCTCCTGTTGTGGCAACTGTCGCTGGTCAATGAGCCACAGGGTACGCTTCTCGGGATCCCAACGGAAAGGCAGCGTGCGTTCCATGCGTTCTATTTTATTAAGTTGCAGAGATATGCGACAAGGTGTACTATTGTTCACTATTTCTGGGTTGAAGCGTATATTTACCGTTCCCCGGCGCGCTCTTCCCAGCTTCCGCCCCAGGGGTTAGACTGATAAGACGTGAGAAGGACGATATTCCACGCAAAAATCCACCGGGCCACCGTAACCGAAGCGGACCTCGACTACGAAGGCTCGATAACCATAGACCTCGACCTGCTCGAGGCCGCCGGCATGAAGGTGTACGAGCAGGTGGACGTTCTCGACATCAGC
>JALVWZ010000298.1 GCA_027023115.1 Thermaceae bacterium | reverse complement strand
AATCTGGAGAAGAGCCCGGCCGGGGCCTGGCAGTGGGTGGCCGCCAACCCCGACCCCGAGGACATGGTTCCCGACGCCCACGACCCCGGGAAGAAGCACCCCCCGTTCATGCTCACCACCGACCTGGCGCTGCGCATGGACTCCGCCTACGGCAAGATCAGCCGGCATTTCCTCGAGCACCCAGACGAGCTGGCTGATGCCTTCGCCCGCGCTTGGTTCAAGCTGATCCACCGCGACATGGGTCCGCGCGCCCGCTATCTGGGCCCCGAGGTACCCGACGAAGAGTTAATCTGGCAGGACCCGATCCCGCCCGTGGACCATGAATTGATCGACGAGTCCGACGTCGAGGAGCTCAAGCGCCGCCTCCTGGCCTCCGGCCTCACCGTGCCCGAGCTCGTCTACACCGCCTGGTCCGCGTCCTCCACCTACCGTGACTCCGACAAGCGCGGCGGGGCGAACGGAGCGCGAATCCGCCTGGAGCCGCAGCGCGGCTGGGAGGTCAACCGGCCCGAGCGGCTGGCGCGGGTGCTCGAGGTGCTGGAGGGCATCCAGCAGACCTTCAACGCCGAGCAGAAGAACGGCAAGCGGGTCTCGCTCGCCGACCTGATCGTGCTCGGCGGCGTGGCCGCGGTGGAGAAAGCCGCGCGCGACGCCGGCTTCGCCGTCCGCGTGCCCTTTGCTCCCGGCCGCAGCGACGCCAGCCGGGAGCAGACCGACGCCCTGTCGTTCGGCTACCTCGAGCCGGTGGCCGATGGCTTCCGCAACTACCTCCACCCCGCGTGCAAGCTGCCCGCCGAGCGGGCGCTCGTCGACAAGGCCCAGCTGCTCACGCTGACCGTGCCCGAGATGACCGTGCTCGTCGCCGGCATGCGCGTGCTGGGGGCGACCTACCAAGGCAACCCGCACGGCTACTTCACCGAGCGCCCGGGGACTCTCTCCAACGACTTCTTCGTCAACCTGCTCGACCTGGGGCTCGAGTGGAAGCCAGCGGACGAGGACGGCCAAGTCTTCACCGGCCACGACCGCGCCACCGGGGCGCTGCGCTGGACGGCCACCCGGGTCGACCTAGTCTTCGCCTCCAACTCTCAGCTGCGGGCCCAGGCCGAGTTCTACGCCGAGGACGACAAGAAGGAGAAGTTCGTCCGCGACTTCGTGCGCGCCTGGAACAAGGTGATGAACCTCGACCGCTTCGACCTGCGCTGGCACTAACCGGCGCGGCGCTTAAAGGACGACCCTTGCAGGGGTCGTCCTTTCGTATCATGGGGCATGAAATCTGGAAACGTGCTCGTAGTGGGCAGCCTCAACATGGACCTGGTGGTGCCGGTGGAGCGCCACCCCGGCCCGGGCGAAACGGTGATCGGTGGTGACCTGCAGCGCTTCCCCGGTGGCAAGGGGGCCAACCAGGCGGTGGCCGCCGCCCGGCTGGGGGCGCGGGTGCGGATGGTGGGCCGCGTTGGCGAAGACGCCTACGGCGAGGAGCTGAAGCGCGGACTGGAAGCCGAGGGTATCCAGACCGCCGCCGTGCGCCGGGTTGCCGGGCCCACCGGCGTGGCCCTGATTAGCGTTAGCGCCGACGGCCAGAACGCCATCATCGTCTCCCCCGGAGCCAACGCCCGCCTACGCCCGGAAGACCTTGCGCCCGAGCTCTTCGAGGACGCGGGCGTGGTCGTCTTACAGCTAGAAACACCGCTCGAAACGGTGCAGCGCGCCGCCGAGCTGGGCCGGGCGGCGGGGGCGCGGGTACTGCTCAACGCCGCCCCGGCGCAGACGCTGCCGCCGGAGCTTTTGCGCCTACTCGACGTGCTGGTGGTCAACGAGTTCGAAGCGGCACAGATAGCCGCTTCGACCGAGCCTAAGACGTCCGAAGAGGCTCTAGCCCTGGCCCGGGCCTTGTCCCGGTTGGTCCCGCTGGTGGTGGTCACCCTGGGCGGGCGCGGTCTGGTCTGGGCCGGGGCGAGTAGCGAGGGGACGATGCCGCCCTTTGAGGTGGAGCCGGTTGACACCACCGCCGCGGGTGATGCCTTCGTGGGCGGGCTGGCGGCGGCGCTGGCCGCCGGCGAGCCGCTGGAGCAAGCGCTCCGCTTTGGTAGCGCCGCCGGGGCGCTGGCAACCACCCGGCCGGGGGCGCAGCCCTCGCTACCGACGGCGGACGAGGTGGCCGGGTTGCTGAACGGTCGGGCGGGGTGAAGGTTACTCGGTCGCGGGCAAACGCCGCATGCGGCCGCAGTGTCTGAGGCACATGGAAGAGGACAAAAAACCATTTGCGAGGCCGAAACCCGCGAGGTGGAAAAGCGCGCTTCGCAGGTTGCGCGGCTGCTCAAGGCCATAGGACACCCGGAGGCCTGGGTTAGCGACGAGAGCTGGTTTTCCGACTTCTGCACGACCCAGCAAGAGGAGCGGGAGCTAATCGCGGCGGTGCGCCGCGAATACGGCGTTGACCTCTCCGAAGATGACCTGGACGCGCCGCTTTGGATCCTGATGGATGATCTCGAGCGTTGGTCCCGCACTTAACCGCGGCCGCGCTCTCCGTTACACGTAAAGCTCGCTCACGTCCAGCGTCAGCCGCCCCAGCTCTGCGGTGGAGACCACCCCCACCACGCCGCCGTTCGTCCCGCCCAGCACGAGCGCCACCGGAGCGCCGTGACGGCGCATCAGGGGAACGAGGTTGAACAGCCGGCGGCGCTCGCCCACCAGCACGAAGTCCCGCTCCAGGTAGGCGACGATCCGCTCCTCAGGGTCGGCATCGAGCGTCAGCCCCAGCGCGCCCTGCGGGCTCAGGTAGCCCTGCGGCCGCCCCTCCGCGTAGGCCGCGAACCAGTGCGTTGCCAGTTGCTCGCGGTGTGCGCTTAAGAACGCCGCGACCGAGGTGTCGGCCTGGACCTGCACGACCCGCCGCTCCATGATCTGGCCCACCGGCTGCATGTAGGCGAAGTTGGTCTGCAGCGCGTCGGGCATAGGGTGACCGCGGCGCTCGAGCTTCATAGTGTAAATGCTTTCGGAAAGCAGCGCCTTCCGTAAACCATAGCTGGCCGCTACCGTGATCGCCATCGGCAGCACGGCGCTATAGTCCAGGGTCATCTCGAAGATGAGCACGATCGCGGTCATCGCTGCGCCGGTGGATCCGCCAATGATCCCCGCCATACCCGCCACTGCAAAGGCAGATGAGCTGATGTTTAGAGCGGGGAAGACCTTCGCGAGAATCAGGCCGTAAGCACCGCCGAGGGTGGCCCCCATGAAGAGCCCGGGCGAGAAGATGCCGCCTGAAGCGCCTGAGCCCAGGGTGAGTCCGGTTGAAACAAGCTTGAGGACGAAAAGCAGGAGCAGGAAGCCCCAACCGCCAAGGTGTCCCAACAGTACGTCCTGCACGGTCGCGTACCCTACGCCCTGGGTATAGTAGTGGCTGGTGTAGTTCGCCAGGAGAACGAAGATCACACCCACCAGCGTCATCCCGAGCGTGTGGCGCAGGTAGGGCCGATGCTGAAAGTGGTGGCTGAAGAAGTCCTCGAAGCCATAGATAGTCCGGATGTAGAGCGCGGCGGCGGCACCAGCGAGCAGCCCTAGCCCCAGATAAGCGAAGAGCACCCCGGGGTTGGCGAGCTCGAAGAAGGGTGTTTCGAAGCTGGGAATGACGAACGAGGGGTGGGGTCCGAAGAAGAGCTGGCCCAGGTAGGTGGCCGTAGCCGTGGCCAACGCCACCGGAACCAGCGTGCGGACGCTGACCTCATGCAGCAGGATCTCAATCGCGAAGAGTACGCCACCGACAGGGGTGTTGAAGGTCGCGGCGATTCCTCCGCCGGCGCCCGCCGCGATCAGTGTGACCCGCTGGTGTAGCGGCAGCCGCAGGTAGGTCGAGGTGATCGAGCCGAAGGCAGCCCCAATCTGGATGATCGGTCCCTCCCGGCCCACCGACCCACCGCTGCCGATTGATAGCGAAGAGGCCAGCGACTTGATCACCGCAACAATGGGCCTGATCCTTCCTCGCTGGTAGTAGATAGCGTCCATCACCTCTGGTACACCGTGGCCGCGGGCTTCGGGAGCGTAGTTCTGGGTGAGGAAGACGACGAGCAGCGCGGCCAACACCACCGCGACCACGACGCCGAAACCCAGCGGGCTAAGGGGGGTGTGCCGGTTGGCGTCGTAGTAGGTGGAGAAGCGGCCGAGGAAGACGAGGTTGTGGATCAGGGCGATGAGGGCGCGAAAAATAACGGCCCCCAACCCAGCCACTATGCCGATGAAGATGGAAGTCGTGGCCATGGCCAGCGGGCGGAGGGGGCGTTCTTCCATTGCGCAGGGCCTCCCTTCTCACCCTAGCACCGCCCCGCGCGGACGCGCGTCCCGAAACCCTTTCTCAACGAACGCGGCTGATTTCTAGGTGCTTGGCCGGATCCGATCCCTCAAGTCATGGGTGTGCGCGTGGTTTGCGCCAGGGGGTTTGGTGTGACGCGCGAACCATACGGATGTACAATACGACTTTTCTTCCTGCACCTCGTCTTTGCCGCTATCCGGATAGACAGGCAGAGAGCTTGTTTTCGCCCTTGGTGGATGTACGGGATGGCTTGTGGGGTATGGGATGGTTCCGGCGGTGGTGATACTGAAGACCGGCGGTCACGAGTCATTCAGAGGCTGCTCGGATCCACTTAGCCGGGGGCTATTTCACCTCAAGTTCGCAGCCGATGCTGCCATGGCATTAATGGCGCTCCTCTCGTTCAGGCAACCTGTCTTGCGCATGTGGCTAGGTGATGGGCTCCGATGAGGTACATGTTTGGAGGTTGCAACCGGGCTATTGACATGAAAAACCGATACTCCATTTGCGAGGTTGCGACTTGCGAGGTGGAAAAGCGCGCTTCGCAGGTTGCGCGGCTGCTCAAGGCCATAGGACACCCGGAGGCCTGGGTTAGCGACGAGAGCTGGTTTTCCGACTTTTGCACGACCAGGTAAGAGGAGCGGGAGCTAATCGCGGCGGTGCACCGCGAATGCGGCGTTGACCTTTCCGAAGATGACCTGGACGCGCTGCTTTGGAAACTGATAGACAAGCTCGAGCGCCGGCCCCGGGTCTAGGTTGGCCGCTCGCCGAGCGGGCGGTTGAGCGCGGCTCCTTTTAGCAGGCTCCAAACTAAAAGGCGCGGTTTCCAGTAGGGCAGGCTGGAGACGTAGCGGGCCCGCTCGCGGGTGAGGCGGTCCAGTTCCTCCAGGGGCAAAGGGGCATCTTCGCGTTGCCAGCCGCCGCCGGCTTCCAGCCAGGATTCGGCCCGAAGGTGCAGTTCGTACAGCTCGCCAGGCGATTTGCCAGGGAAAGACTGTACGTGGTGACCCGGCGGCTGCGGCATGGAGAACTCCCCCGGGTAGTCGGTGGTGTTGACCATCGCCCGCTCTCCGGATGCGGAGCGATAGAGGGTAATGAGGTGATGAAAGGCCCGGCCGTTGTGAGCCTGGAGGACCAGCATCTGCTTCGTCCGGCGGTTCTTCCAGGCGGCCAGATGCTCCCAGATTGCCGGGTGGTCGGGCTTCAGTTCGGCCATATCCGGAAAGAGGCTGACGCGGGTCAGGCCGGCGGCGTGGAAACCGTGGTTGCGGGCCCAGAGGTCTGTCTGATCGTATTCGTCCTTGAAGGTGCCCGTTGGCGCGGGCAGATCTTCGCGCAGCATTTCGCCCCGCGCCAGGCGCAGGACGGCCTGGGCCAGGCTGTCGGCGGCGAAGTAGAGGAGAAAAGCGGCGGCGATCAGGCCGGCGGCGATCCAGTACATGCCCAATGGTAACCCGCACCGGCTCGACATCCGGTGCTGCGGCGCTATACTAAGGGCGTCACCGGGGGTGCCCTACGGGCTGAGAGACACCCTTGGAACCTGAACCGGGTAATGCCGGCGTAGGGAAGGTGGCGGGCCCGCGGCCCTACCTTCCCCTCCCGTGTGACAAGGAGGGGCTTTATGTTGAAAAAACTACTGGTCGCTCTCTTCCTGGTCTTCAATTTGGCCTCGGCGGAAACGCTCGTGGTGCTCACGCACTCGAGCTTCGCGCTTTCCAAGAGCGTGGTCGCCAGCTTCGAGCAGCAAACCGGCATCAAGCTGCGCTTTATCGAGGGCGGCGACGCGGGGGCGACACTCAACAAGGCGATCCTCAGCAAGGGCGCGCCGATTGCCGACGTTATCTTCGGCATCGACAACACCTTTCTCTCGCGGGCGCTGGCGGCCGGTATTCTCGAGCGCTACTCCACGCCCGCGATCGCCCAGGTGCAAAGCCGCTTCCTGCTCGATCCCACGCTGACCGCCCTGCCGGTCGACTACGGTTACGTGGCGCTCAACTACGATAAGGGCTACTTCAAGGGCAAGGCGCTGCCACGTAGCTGGGACGACCTGGCGCGGCCCGAATACGCCAGGCTCTTGGTGGTCGAAAACCCCGCCACCAGCTCGCCGGGGCTGGCCTTCCTGCTGGCTACGGTGGCCTCGCTGGGTGAGGACGGCTACCTGAAGTTCTGGGAAAAGCTGCGCGAGGGCGGCGTCAAGGTGGCTCCGGGATGGAGCGAGGCCTACTTTGCTCACTTCACCCGCTACGGCGGCGACCGCCCGCTTGTTGTCAGCTACACCACCAGTCCCGCCGCCGAGGTCTATTTTTCGGAGGGTCGTTACCAAGAGCCGCCCACCGGCAACCTGCTCTGGCCCGGCGCGAGCTTCTTGCAGGTCGAGTTCGTGGGCATCCTGAAGGGAACCAAACACCGCGCCGCCGCCGAGAAGTTCGTCGACTGGCTGCTCTCCAGGCCGGTGCAGGAGGACATTCCCCTCAACATGTGGGTCTGGCCGGTGCGCCGCGACGCCAAACTTCCCGACGTGTTCAAGTTTGCCGAGCGGCCGCTCGAGCCCGCCGAGCTATCCCCCGAGGCCATCGCCAAGAACCGCGAGCGCTGGATAAGCGAATGGGAGGCCGTGGTCGTCCGCGGCCAGAGCGCGGAAGACGTGACGAAAAACAGGAGGTAGGAAGTGGGAAGTGGGATGTAGGAGGTGGGCGGTGACGGCGCGTGGCAGCGGGGTTGGCTTTACGTCTGCACCAGTCCGCTTTTTGGTTGCTCTTCTTGCTTTTCCTACCCCCTACACCCTACCTCTCACCTCCCGTACGCCATGACCTCTCCTTCCCGCCTCGCCGCCGTAGTAGTCCTTGTCTTCCTGGCCTTTGCGCTCTTCTGGCCCCTGGGCGTGGTGCTGGCCCGGGGCGTGGCTCAGGGGCTGGAGCAGGTGCTGGCCGACCCGTACCTGCGCGGCCGGCTTTGGTGGAGCCTCGAGTTCGGCCTGGGCTCGAGCCTGCTCGTCGCCATGCTCACGGTTCCGCTGGTCTACCTGCTGCGCTGGCGCTTTCCCGGCCACGACGCGCTGGTGGCGCTTTCCATGGTCCCCTTCGTGCTGCCGACGCTGGTGGTGGCCACCGGCCTTTTGGCCTGGGCGGGGCCGCGCGGTCTGTTGGGGTTGGACCTGAGCGGGACGCCCTGGATTCTGTTCTGGGGCAGCGTGCTCTACAACCTGGGGATGACGCTGCGGCTGGTGCTGGGCGTGCTGGGCGGCAGCGGGCGTCTGATCGAGGCGGCGCGGATGCTGGGCGCGAGTTCCTGGCGCAGCTTCCTGCGGGTCGAGTTGCCGCTGGCGGTGGGCGCGTTGGCGGCGGGGGCGAGCCTGACCTTCGTCTACAGCTTTTCAAGCTTCGGTTTGCCGCTCATTCTGGGCGGCCCGCGCTACGCGACGCTGGAAGTGGAGGTCTACCGGGCGCTCCTCGAGCGGCTGGCCTTTGGCGAGGCGACGGGACTGATCGTTTTGCAAACGGGCGTTCTGGTGCTGGTGACGCTCGGCTACCTCTACGCCCAAAGGCGGCTGGCGGTGCCGAGCGGCGCTCCCGCGCCGCTGCCGCGCCTCGAGGGCGCGCGCGGCTGGGCGGCCTTGCTGGTTGGAGCCGGCTTTTTCGCGATCCTCTACGCGCCTTTGTGGGCGCTGGTAGTGAAGAGTTTTTGGGGGCCGGCGGGCTTTAGCCTGGCGGGTTGGGCGGCGCTGGCGCGGCCCCAGGCCAGCTACTTCGCCCCCAGCGCCCTGCAGGCGGCCTACAACACCCTGCGCTTTTCGCTATTGGCGCTGCTGCTGGTCGCGCCGCTGGGCTTCGCCTACGCCTACGGGGTCTGGAAGGGCGCCCGCGGCCTCGACCTGCTGGGGTTTCTGCCGCTGCTGGTCAGCCCGGTAAGCCTGGCGGTGGGGTATTTGCTGGCCTATCCGCGGCTAAGGGCGTCGCTGCTGCTGCTCATCATGGCCTACGCGCTCATCGCCTACCCCCTCTTCGCGCGGGCGCTGCTGGCGGCGATGCGGCGGCTGCCGGCCCACCTCGGCGAGGCGGCGCGGGTGCTGGGTGCGGGGCCGGGGCGCGTCCTCTGGCGCGTCGAGCTGCCGCTCCTGCGGCCGGCGTTGGCGGCGGCGGCGGCGCTGGCGGCGGCGGTGACCATCGGCGAGTTCGGGGCCACGCTGGTGCTGGCGCGGCCCGAGTGGGCGACGCTGACGGTGGCCATCTACGAGCGGTTGGGCAAACCCGGTATCGTGAACTATCAGGAGGCGATGGCGCTTTCGGT
>JALVWZ010000297.1 GCA_027023115.1 Thermaceae bacterium | reverse complement strand
CGCTGGTGGCGGAGCGTTATCAGGAGGCGTTCGACGCCGCCGGCCTGCCGCCGGGAGTTTTCCAGTACGTCCACGCCGACCACGAGGCGGTGGCGCGGATGATCGGCGACGAGCGGGTTGACTTCGTAGCCTTCACCGGTTCGGTGCCGGGCGGGCACGCGGTGGTCAAGGCCGCCTCCGACCGCTTCATCGGGACCGGGCTCGAGCTGGGCGGCAAGGATCCGGCCTACGTCATGGAGGACGCCGACCTCGAGTTCACCGTCGAAAATACCGTAGACGGCGCCTTCTTCAACGCCGGCCAGTCCTGCTGCGCCATCGAGCGCATCTACGTGCACGAGAAGCTCTACGACGAGTTCGTGGAGCGTTACGTCGAACTCGTTAAGCAGTACAAGCTGGGCAACCCGCTGGACCCCGAGACCACCCTCGGCCCGCTGGTGCGCACCTCAGCAGCCGACTGGGTGCGGGAGCAGATTGCCGAGGCGGTCAGCAAGGGGGCCAAGGCCCTGATCGACACGGCGCTCTTCCCGGCGGCCAAGGAAGGCACCCCCTACCTGGCCCCGCAGGTGCTGGTGAACGTCAACCACCAGATGAGCGTCATGACCGAAGAAACCTTCGGCCCGGTGGTCGGCATCATGAAGGTCAGCGGCGACGAGGAGGCCCTGCGGCTAATGAACGACTCGCGCTACGGCCTGACCGCCTCCCTCTGGACGCGCGACATGGAGCGGGCCGAGGCGCTGGGGGCGCGGATCGAGACCGGCACCGTCTTCGCCAACCGCGCCGACTACCTGGACCCGGCCCTGGCCTGGACCGGCGTCAAGGACACCGGCCGCGGCGTCACCCTTTCGGTGCTGGGCTACCACCAGCTGACCCGGGTCAAGTCTTACCACCTGCGCCACCTGCAGTAAGCGCGGCGCACTAAACGGGGGCGGCCGCAGGGCCGCCCCTCGGTTCGTGTTAGCGCGAGTAGTTGGGCGCTTCTTTGGTTACGGTCACGTCGTGGGGGTGGCTTTCGATGAGCCCGGCCATGGTGATCCGGACGAAGCGGGCTTTGGTGCGCAGCGCGTCAACGCTGGGGCTGCCGGTGTAGCCCATCGCCGCCCGCAGACCGCCCATTATCTGATAGAGCACGTCGCCCACTGGCCCCTTGTATGGCACCATGCCCTCGATGCCCTCGGGCACCAGCTTCTTGGCGGCGGTCTGGAAGTAGCGGTCGGAGGAGCCGCGCTTCATCGCGCCCAGCGAGCCCATGCCGCGGTAGATCTTGTAGCGCCGCCCGTCTTTGATTATCTCCTCGCCCGGCGCTTCGTAGGTGCCGGCGAGCATGCTGCCGAGCATGACCGTGTGAGCGCCGGCAGCCAGCGCCTTGGCTACGTCGCCGGTTTGCTTGACCCCGCCGTCGGCTATCAGCGGCACGTCGCTGCCGGCCAGCGCCGCCGCCGCCTCCATGACCGCGGTTATCTGCGGCACCCCCACGCCGGTGACGACGCGGGTGGTGCAGATCGAGCCGGGGCCGATGCCCACCTTGACTGCGTCGGCGCCGGCGTCGGCCAGCGCCAACGCTCCGGCGCCGGTGGCGACGTTGCCAGCGATCACCTGTACCCGCTCGCCGTAGCGTTCCTTGAGGAGGCGGACCGCCTCGAGAATACCCCGTGAGTGCCCGTGGGCGCTGTCCAGCACCAGTACGTCCACCTCGGCGGCCACCAGCAGCTCGGCGCGTTCTTCCAGGTCGGCGCCGGGGCCGATGGCGGCGGCCACCAGCAGGCGGCCCTGGGCGTCCTTGGCGGCGTTCGGGAACTGGCGCCGCTTGATGATGTCTTTGAGGGTCAAAAGCCCCCTGAGGCGGTCGTTCTCGTCCACCAGGGGCAGTTTTTCGATCTTGTGTTTGCGCAGCACCGCTTCGGCCTCGGCCA
>JALVWZ010000296.1 GCA_027023115.1 Thermaceae bacterium | reverse complement strand
TGGTGGCCCTGGGTCCGCTCACCAACTTGGCGCTGGCGCTGGCGCTGGAACCGGAGCTGCCCCGGCTCCTCAAGGACCTGGTGGTGATGGGCGGAGCGCGTACCGGCCGTGGCAACACCCCGCACCTGGCGGCCGAGTTCAACTTCTACTTCGACCCCGAGGCCGCCCACGCGGTCATGCAGGCGTTTCCGCGCCTGACCCTGCTCACCTGGGAGACCACCCTGGCTCACTTGCTGCCGTGGGGCGAGCACGAGCGGCTGGCAGCGCTGGGCACGCCCAGGGCCGAGTTCTACGGAGCCATTACCGGCGTGACCCGCTCTTTTCTGGAGAAGCTGGGTATTGACGGACTGGTCATTCCCGACCCACTGGCGATGGTGGCGGCGCTCGAGCCGGAGGCGATTGCCGCCAGCGAGATGCACCGCGTCTGGGTGGAAACCTGCGGCGCCCACACTCGCGGCATGTCGGTGCTCGACTACGGCCGCCAAGGCGAGCCCAACGTGCGTGTAATTACCGCCATGGACGACGCCCGCGTACGCGCCCTCTTCGAGCGCACCCTGCGCGGTTGAATCCATGCCAATTCGCTCACGTCATGGGCGCAATTCGCTCGCGCCAGGAGCGTTTGTATATCTCGACTGCTTGTTTCTTTTTACAAAAGCAGTCATACCACGGATTCATCATCCACACAGGCCGGCTTCTTTCGCGGAGTGTGGCTCACAAGCTTTTGAATCTAAGAAGCAGTGACCTTTCGCCGCTGAAGATCGGCTTTCTGTTGGACAAAAGGAGGTCACCGAAACCCGAGTGCGGGTGAATGTATGGCCCGCCGCACGCGCTTGGCCCGAGGCCGTGTTAATCGCCCCCCGGCTGCGCGAGCTGAAGCCTAACCAGTGCGCAAGGCCACACGCCGCCCGCACGCTGGCCCGGCAATCACCCTAAAGAAAGGCCCGGCACCGTCAGAGCAGGGTGGTCCGTAGCCCCCTTGGCCCTTCACGCCCCCAGCACCGTAAACGCCAGCAGCAACAGGTTGAGAGCGGTTATCAGCGCGGCCGCGGCCCAGGCCAGCACCTTGGTAAGCGGCGGGTTGGCGAAGCTGCCCATCAGCTTGCGGTTCGAGGTAAAGCTGACCAAGGGGATGATTGAGAAGGGTAGTTGCATCGAAAGTATCACTTGACTGAGCACCAGCAGGGTAACCGGCCGCACCGACAGCCATACGGCCGCCAGCGCCGGGGCCATGGTTAGCAGGCGCACGAAGAGGCGCAGGGCGGCGATGTTGCGCACGCGGACATTCAGGAACCCCTCGAAGACCACCTGCCCGGCGAGGGTGCCGGTGGTCGAGCTGGAAACGCCCGAGGCCAGCAGGGCGATGGCGAAGGCCAAAGCGGCGGCCCGGCCGAGGAGCGGCTCTAGGGTCAGGTAGGCTTGGTCTATCTCGGTTACCAGCAGGCCGTGCTTGTAGAAGACGGCGGCGGCTATCACCAGGATGGCGCCGTTGACCAGCCAGGCGGTGGAGAGGGCGCTCACGGTGTCTACTACGCTCCAGAAGAAGACGCGCTGCTTGCTTTCGGGGTTTCCCTTGGTGCGGGTCTTGACCTGCGCCGAGTGCAGGTAGAGGTTGTGAGGCATTACGGTGGCGCCGAGGATGCCCATGGCCAAAAAGAGGGCGGTGCCGCTCTTGAAGACCGTGGTGTTGGGCACGAAGGCGTTCCAGGCTACTTCGCCCAGCGCCGGATGGGCAAAGAAGATCTCGAGCACGTAGGCCATGCCAATCGTCGCCACGAAGGCCAGGATCACCATCTCCACCCAGCGAAAACCGTAGCGCTCGAGCCAGAGAATTAGCAGCACGTCGAAAACCGTCAGAATTACCGCCCAGGTTAGTGGAATGCCAAAGAGCATGTTGAGCGCCAGCGCCACCCCCA
>JALVWZ010000295.1 GCA_027023115.1 Thermaceae bacterium | reverse complement strand
CCGGCCCCGGCGGCCTCGAGCCCCTCGGCCTGGACCACCTGCTGCGCCGCCAGCTCCGGATTACCCAAAAGCAGCTCGGCGCGCGCTCGCAGGTAGTGGTAAGTGGCGCGGTCGGACAGCTCCCCCACCGCCAGCAGCGGCTCGGCCTCGGCCAGCGCCGCGGCCGCTTCCACGCCCCGCTGAGCGTCCAGCCTGAGGGCGGCGGCGTCGAGCAGCGACCAGAGCCTTTCCTTACCCAGCGAGTTTTGCGCGGCAGCGTAGTGCTCGTCAGCCGCCCCTGCGACGTCGCCCAACGCTTCCAACAAGCGGCCGCGCAAGGCGTGAACGCGGCTTTGCAAAAACACCGGTAGCGGCTCCAGGCCTTCCAGCAATGCCAACGCCTCTTCGTGGCGGCCTAGATAGGCGCTACCCTGGGCCAGATGATAGCGGCTGCGCGCGTCGCGCAACTCGGGCAGCTCTCGTTTCTCGCCATGCAAGGCGGCCAGCTCGTAGGCGAGCGCCTGATAGAGCGGCTGCTTGCCCACCGCACGCCAGCGCGCGTGGGCCTCTTCCAGAGCCGCCGCCCAGGGTTCGGCCTCGGCCTCGGCGTAGAGGCTGTAGAACTCGGCCAGGTCCAAAAGCGCCGCGGCCGCGGCGCGCGGAGGGAGCGGCCTTTCGGCGACGGCGATCAGCGCCTCGTAAGCGGCATCGTACTCGCCTTGGTGGAGCCACTCCTCTATGCGCGCTTTCACGCCCAAAGCATAGCACGGGCAATGCTTCTCACCCTTCAGGCTCGTATAAACTATTAGAGTCGCTGGTGGGTTCGCCCGGCGCGGAGGTGGGACTTGTCGAATCGCATCAACCCGTGGACCATTCTGCTTTTGCTCATCCTCGGCTACTGGCTGTTCTACTCCATGCTGGGCGGCTCGGGAACGCCCAGCATTAGTTACGACAGCTTTCTACGCTACGTTACCGAAAACAAGGTCGAGCGGGTGCTCATCTCCGAAGACCGTATTAGCGGCGAGTTCAAGAAACCGGAGCGGGTCACCAGCAAAGGCCAGGTAGTTACCACCAAGAAGTTCGTTACCACGCCGCCCATTCCCCAGGTTCCCGACCTGGAGCTGCCGCAAGTGCTGCGCCAGCACAACGTCCAATTCAGCTTCAAGACCACCTCACCGTGGTTGCTGGTGCTGGCAAATCTGCTACCGGTCTTGCTGCTGGTGGCGTTCTTCTGGTTCTTCTTCATGCGCGGCCCGGCCGGAGGCGCCGGCGGCGGGGTGATGCAGTTCGGCCAGTCACGAGCGCGAATGTACGGCCGAGAGCGGCAGGTTTCTACCACCTTCAAGGACGTGGCCGGCCACGAAGAAGCCAAGCGTGAGCTAATGGAAGTGGTCGACTTCCTCAAGCACCCGCAAAAGTACCTGGCCATCGGCGCCGAGATACCCAAGGGCGTGCTGCTGGTCGGTCCACCGGGCACCGGCAAGACGCTGCTCGCCCGCGCCGTGGCCGGCGAGGCCGGGGTTCCCTTCTTCTCTGTGAGCGCTAGTGAGTTCATGGAGATGTTCGTGGGCGTCGGCGCCAGCCGGGTGCGCACGCTGTTCGACGAGGCGCGCAAGAACGCGCCGGCCATCATCTTCATCGACGAGATAGACTCCATCGGTCGCAAGCGCGGCGCCGGCATTGGCGGCGGTCACGACGAGCGCGAGCAAACGCTCAACCAGATCCTGGCCGAGATGGACGGGTTCGAGAAAGACAGCTCGGTCATCGTCATGGCGGCCACCAACCGGCCCGACATTCTCGACCCGGCGCTTTTGCGTCCCGGGCGCTTCGACCGCAAGGTCGTGGTAGGCCTGCCCAGCCTCGAGGAGCGCAAGGAGATCCTCAAGGTGCACATGCGCGACAAGCCAATCGCCAGCGACGTGAGCGTTGACGAGCTGGCGCAGATGACACCGGGCTTTAGCGGCGCCGACCTCAAGAACCTGGTCAACGAGGCCGCCCTGCAGGCGGCGCGCGAAGGGGCCGAGGAAGTGCACATGCAGCACTTCCTAACCGCGCTCGACAAGATCGTGCTCGGGCTCGAGCGCGGCTCGCTCAAGCTTTCCGACAAGGAAAAGCGGGCCATTGCCTACCACGAGGCCGGCCACGCGGTGATTAGCGAGGTTTTGCCCGAGGCCGACAAGACGCAAAAGGTTTCGATAGTGCCGCGCGGTATGGCCCTGGGCGTTACCTGGCACCAGCCCGAGGAACGGGTGCTGGTTTCTTACGAACACCTAATGGACGAGTTGTCGGTGATGATGGGCGGGCGCGCCGCCGAGGAACTCTTTACCGGCACCATCACCACCGGCGCCGCCGACGACTTCAAGCGGGCCACCGAAACCGCCAAGCGGATGGTGCTCGAGTGGGGCATGGGCGAACACTTCCGCCACATCGCCTGGGACGCCGGCACCGGTCCGGTGTTCTTGGGTGAAGACATAGTTCGCCGCAAGGACTTTTCCGAGCGCACCGCCGAGCTGGTGGACGAGGACGTGCGCAAGATCCTCGACAGCGCCTACGCGCGCACCCGCAAGATCCTCGAGGAACACGACCAGGCCATGCACGCCATTGCCGCCGAGCTGCTCGAGAAAGAAACCATTCCCGGCGACCGGGTACGCGAGCTGCTGGCCGCCGAGCACGAAGAAACCGGGGGCGGTCAGGCTGGAGCCGCGGACGAGGCGGACGAGTCCTGAGCTGGTAATAAACAGACGGGCCGCCGCGTTCCGTGGCGGCCTTTTTTTGGCGACCATCCGGCGGCAGGTTAAGGCCGCTGCCATCTGCCGGAACGAGGCGCTCGGGTTTTGCCTCTCGCGTGCTGAAGCAGTCCCTATAGACATCGCTGTCCCCGAACTACCCGCGCCCTACGCTACGGAACTGGCCGGCAGGATACTTCGCGACGAGATTGCGCCCTGGGGCCCCAACCAGCTGCGGCCTCAGCGGTCTTCGGGGTGCATGCCGATGGGGTAGATACCCAGCACCAGGTCGGAGTCGGAGAGGTCTGGGTTCTTCATCAGCAGGTTCCAGGGGTAAGCTCCGGATACGTCCGCCAGCGACTGGTTGACGCCGAGGTCGATCAGGGCGTTGATTGTCTCATCGTCGCTGTTGAACTCCGCCGCCAGGTGCAGGGCGTTGCGGCCCAGCTTGCTCGTAGTGTTGACGTTGGCTCCCAGCTTGGCCAGAAGGCGAACGTTGTCGGTCATGCCGGCACGGGCCGCGCTCATGAAGGGGGTCCAGCCGTCGCCGTCCTTGGCCTCGAGGCGCGCTCCCATGTCCTTTACCATGTGCCGTAGCACATCGGGGTTGGAGTTGAAGCGGGCGGCTACGTGGAGCGGCGTCTCCCCCACCGCCGAGCGGGTGTTTACGTCGGCGCCGGCCTCGAGCCACTCGTCCAGTTCCTCGGGGGACTCGGCGTTTTGGGCCAGGAAGTGCATCAGCGTCCAGCCGCGCCGGTCGGCGGCGTTGACGTTCGCCCCCAGCGAAACAAGCGTTTCCGCGCTGGCGTAGTCGTCGCCGGCCTGTAAGGCAAGCAGTAGCGGCGTTTCGTATAGCATGTCCCGCGCCTCCAGGTCGGCGCCCAGCTTTACCAGGGCGGTTATGGCGTCCACGTTACCCCCGTTGGCGGCGCCGTGGAGGGGCGTCCAGCCGTCGTCGTCCTTGGCGTTGACCTTGGCTCCGTAGGCCACCAAGAAGTTAATGGTGCCGGTGTTACCGTCCATACGAGCAGCAGCGTGTAGGGGAGTTTCGTTGATGTTGCTGGGCTGATTCACGTCCAGGCCGGCGTCGAGGAGGAGTCTCATTATCTGCGTTGCCGCCTCGGTATCGTTCCAGGCGGCGGCGTAGTGCAGGGCGGTCCATTCGTCGTCATCTAAGGCATCGGCGGGTATGCCGGCGTCCAAAAGCAGTTCCACCGCCTCCGGGTCAGCAGCGCTGGAAGCGGCCATGTGCAGCGCCGTCTGCCCGGAGCTGCCGCGCGCCAACACGCTGGCGCCGGCCTCGAGGGCGGTCTTTATCCGGATCGGGTCGCCATTGCTGGCGGCGCTGAGGAGCGCCGTCCAGCCGTCGCTGTCTACCGCCTCCAGGTCGGCCCCCAGATTAATCAGGCGGGCCATCACCTGCGGATTTGGGTTGAGCCTGGCGGCCAGGTGCAAGGGCGTTTCGCCCCCTTCGTCGTCCACTTCGATCTCGCTTCCAGCTTTCACCAGAACGGCCGACACCGCGGGGTTGGGGTTGTAGGCGGCCGCCAGGTGCAAGGGCGTGCGGCCTTCGTCGTTTACCGCGGCAAGGTCCGCGCCAAGCGCGATGAGGGCTTTCACCGCGCCGGCGTCGGCGGCGTAGTGGGCGGCGTAGTGCAGCGGGGTGTTCTGTTCGTCGTCGCTGGTCTTGACCAGCGCTCCCTCGGCGACCTGCGCGCGTACCGCCTGGGCATTGGCACTCTTCCAGAATTGCTCGTCGAGCAGGCGCTCTTCCGGGTTCGCCAGGGCGAGTGACAGTGACAATACGGCGACCAAAGCAGCCACAAAGTATACTTGCAATTTTTTCACGCACTTATAGTACCATTCGAACGTGATTACCAAAGGCTTCGCTCCGCTGTTATTGATGCTTGGCGCGGCGTTGCTGGGCGCCTGCGGGAGCGCTGAAAAGCCACTTGCCGCCGGCCCGGCGCGCCCCTTTCCGCAGCACGTCGCCTACCCGGGCCAGCAGACCAGACCAGCAGTGGAGCAAGCCCGGCTCGACGCCGACGCCCTTAGCTATTACCGCGAGTGGAAGCGCCGCTACCTCAAACCCGCCGGGCAAGACGACAAAGGCAGGCCGCTCTACCGCATAATCCACTCTCTGAAGAAGCCGGACGAGACCGTAAGCGAGGGCATGGGCTACGGGATGGTGATCGTCGCCTACATGGCCGGGGCCGACCCCGAAGCGCGCGCTCTCTTCGACGGCCTTTTCCGCTACGTGCTGGCGCACCCCTCCGACGTGGACGGCCGCCTGATGGGCTGGATCCAGCCGCCGGACGGCAACGGTAACAACTCAGCCTTCGACGGCGACGCCGACATCGCCTACTCTCTCCTGCTGGCCGACCGGCAGTGGGGTTCGTCTGGGGGTATCGACTACGCCGCCGCCGCCCGCGAGCGCCTCCGCGCCATCGCCAAAAGCACCGTCGGCCCAACCTCCAAGCTGCCCATGCTGGGCGACTGGGTGCCGCCGGCCGGAGCCGCCGAGGACGACTATCGCTACACCGAGTTCACCCCGCGCCTTTCCGACTTCATGCCCGCCCATTTTCGCGCCTTTGGCGCCTTCACCGGCGACGCCCTTTGGGGCGAGGTGGAAGCCGCCACCCGTCGCGCGGTGAGCGGGATCGAAGAGCGCCACAGCCCGAACACCGGCCTAATGCCAGACTTCGCCCGCCCCCAACAAGAAACGGGCTTTCCCCTCGAGCCGGTGGAGCCCTACTTTTTGGAAGGCCCCCACGACGGCGACTACGAGTACAACGCCGGCCGCTACCCCTGGCGGGTCAGCACCGCGGTACTGCTCTATGGCGACGCGTTCTGGCGCGAGCGCATGGACAAACTGAGCCACTGGGCCGAGCACGCCAGCGGCGGCGACCCCTCTCGCCTGAACGCCGGCTACCATTTGGACGGCAGCCCCATAGCGGGTCAGGACTACTTCACCATCTTCTTTGCTGCGCCGCTGGCCACTGCCGCGATGACCCAGCCCGACCAGCAGGCCTGGCTGGACGCGCTCTACGAGGCGATCCACGACCGCCACGAAGACTACTACGAAGACTCGGTGACCCTGCTCAACCTGCTCCTGCTCAGCAACAACTACTGGGCGCCCTGACGGCGTTCCACCGCTCCACCGGGTTACCGGTTGCAAAGGCGCATACGCAGCCGCAAGAGCTCCGTTTCTTCCATTGACGCGTTTTTCTCGAGCAGCGAGCACATTGTGGCGCCGCTATTCGCCACTGCATGGGGGTCGGCACCCTTTTCCAGCAGGAAGAGCACCACCTCGGGGTTTTTCGTGCGCGCAGTCGCCGAGAGAAGCGGGGTCATCCCCCTGGCGTCACGGGTGTCGGGTAAGGCACCGTGCTGCAGCATAAGCGCCAACCGCCACTCGTGACCCTCAAGAGCCTGGCGGCGCTGGTGGAGAACGCCGCGCGGAAGACCGACAGGCCGGGGGCGGTGCGGGGAGCGCTCGCCGCGCTGAAGCGGTTTCGGGCTGTAGCTTCCTCAGTTCCGGGTGCCGGGCGGGAAAACCGGGTTCCACCGCTCAACCAGGTAGTCGCGTAGCAGCTTGGCCGCGTCCTCCATTTCCTCAGGCAGGAAGATGTTGATGCGCGCGAGGTTGGCCTTCATCCACGGACCCACCGTGGCGGGCGTGAGCCCCTTCAGCCCAAGCTCCCTCTGATGGGCCACTATCTTGTGAGCCAACCCCGAGCGGGCACTCGTAAGCCTGTAGTGCTGCGACTTGAACCTCGGCTCGCTGTTGGGGCCGGCCAGCCCTACGAAGAGAAACCGATTCGCTGGGGGCCAGTAGAAGGCGATAACCGTCCTCTTGCCCGTGCGAAAGCGGCCCGGTCTGTGCGGGGGCGGCAGAACCTCGCACTCCAGCACGGACACCGGCACCTGAAGCCCGGCGAAGGTGCGGGCGCTCTCGGAGAAGCCCTCCAATGCCTTTTCAACTTCGGTTTGTAAGCCCATTAAAACACCCTCACAACAAATATACTATACTACTACTCTGCTATAACGCAATGATACTACCGTGAGTTTCCCCCTTATTCCCTGGCTTCGCGGCTACAAGATATGATTACTTTTTTTGAGGACCCGGAGGGCTCGCGGTCGTCGCAGGCGGACTCCCTCGGGAACCTCCGGCCAGTCAAAGCGGAGGCTGCGCTCTCCGGCGGTAAGGGTGCCGGGAAGGAGAGGACGGCGCGTGTGAAAACCATAAGTCCCTGTCAATGGAGCAAAGATGCGCTTTCAAGCGCCGTGGCAACACCTTTACCACACTCCACTCGATAACCTAGAGGCTTATGGGAGCCACCGTTTTTATGGCCAATCTGCAGCCTAAAGCACAACCAGCCGCTTTCTTCTTGATCGCCTCCGTGGACTACCTTAAGAGCAAGCCACACGCAACTCCACGCCTCCGGCAACCTGTTATGTCTTGGCAGACAAGTCTCAAGCACGCGGAAAAAACTATACGCCTCTTCGTGTGTGAGCCCATTCTCAGCAGAAAACTTAACGCTTTGATTGGGATTGATCACTAAACCCCCATGCACGGGTACGGGCGTTAGGCGTATAGGGTGCTTTATTTCGTGATTCTCTTGTACATAAGCGGCTACCTCTTTAACAACAACACCGTGTCTACCTAAGTTTGTAATTGTTACGGATATGTTTACAGTCGAGCGGTTTTGGGATCCAGATACCCTAAGAGGTTCGCTAAACTCGATATCGGAAACAACGATGTTGGGTGTTCTTTCGAGTGATACCAGGTAGTCTTGTATGTGCCGCATCCTTTCAGTCGCTACGGCCTGAGTCTGAGTTGCCCACCACAAAGCCAGCGTGAACTCAGCGATGACAATGCTTGCCCCCATCTCAACAGCGCTGGCCAGTTGCTCAAGCTTGCCCGAAACCAAGAGGCACCACGGCAACCCAACAGCAAGACCCAGTCCCAACAGAGGGGGCAGCCACCCGGATGCCTTCCACATAAAAACCATTCTACCCTTCTCTACGCCATCCACCATAGCGGGGCCTCGTCGAGAACGTGGGCCAGCAGGCGGGCGGCGGACTCCACCAAGCGCGATGACCCCGCCAAGGAAAGCTATAACATAACTAGAAGGGCCATTAAAATGCCCCTGTTATTCATAGGGGCATTTTACATCACGGGAACGGCTCCGTATTCGGGAGGCCTCTACGCGCTCGCGCGCAACAAGCGTGCGGTGGGCCCGGAGCCGACGGCGTAGTGAGGCACCCAGGCGACGCCGAAGTACTCGAGGGCAATGTCCTTCTTGTAGGGCGTCACCGGAATCTGTTCGATAGCAGCGGCGGCCTCCTCCCAGCGGTCTTCGATCTCGCGCACCTCGTCTTCCAGCTCGTCCAGCAGGCTTTGGATCTCCTGCTCGAGCTGGGCTATCTCGGCCCGCGACTCTTCTACCTCTTCCTTGGCATGAGCGGTCATCCGTCGCTTGGAAAGCGCTCCGGTGAGGGCCCGCTTGCGGCCGCCGAAGAGACCGATGACCGTGTCCAGGTAACTGCCCATCTCCTCCATCTTGCGGCGGCTTAGTTCGGCTTCGTCCTCGGCCAGCTCGCGCTGCTCGCGCTTCAGGCGTTTTTTCAGGGTGGCTATCTTGCGCTGGTACTTCTTGCGCAGCTTTTCCACCTCCGCCCGCGCCTTCCATTCGGCCTCCTTGCGGCAACGGGCCAGGAACTCCTCGCGGCTCAGTTCGGGGCCGCCGTAGAGCTTGAGATTCGGGTTGTGCCAGACCTGGACGGCCGCCGACTGGTAGACCCAGTCTTTGAAGCTGCCAGCCAGTTTTTTGAGGGTGGTCGCTTTGGCGAAGACCGCCGGCAGCTCCTCCCAGCGGGCGCCGGGGAGGGGGCGGCCCGCAAGCAGGC
>JALVWZ010000294.1 GCA_027023115.1 Thermaceae bacterium | reverse complement strand
GTGAAGCACTAGCGTTCCAGCCGGCGCAGGCGTTGCGCCACCTCCTTTCCGCGCGTCCCCGGAAGAATCCGGGGGCGCTCGTTTACCGGCCGTTAACCTGAGGGGGCTAGCCTGAATAGCGGGAGGATGAGGTGGATGTCACGGCTTAACTTGCGCTACAAAACCATCTGGCGGGCGCCGTTCGAAGAGGCAATGGAGCGGCGGCGTTCATGGGTTAGCTTTGAGTTAGGCTTGGCCTTGGGGAGAAAGGTGGTTCGGGTTTGAGGATACTGCTGGTCGAGGACGAGTCTTCTCTGCGTGAGCCCCTTGCCGCTTACGTGCGCGGCATGGGTCACGACGTTGACGAGGCCGATTCCATCGAGGCGGCCCGCGAGGCGTTTTTCGAGGCCGAGCCCGACCTGGTCATCCTAGACGTCATGCTCCCCGAGGGAGTGGACGCCGGGTTCGAGTTCGCGGCCGAGTTGCGCGAAGCCGGCTTCGAGAATCCGGTTCTCTTCATCACCGCCCGCGATACGGTGGAGGACCGGGTGCGCGGCCTCGACCTGGGCGGCGACGACTACCTGACCAAACCCTTCAGCCTCGAAGAGTTAGGGGCTCGCATCCGGGCGCTATTGAGACGGCAGGGTCCGGTACGGAGCAGCGTTTTCGAGCGCGGGCCGATGCGGATCGATTTTGCCGCTCGCAAGGCGCTCTGGGACGGCGTGGAAGTACCGCTTTCGGGGCGGGAGTTCGCCCTGCTAGAGCTCTTTGCGTTGCAGCCCGACCGGGTATACAGCGCCGAGGAACTGCTCGAGCGCCTCTTCCCAGGAACCGACTCCGGGCTCAAGATAGTGCGGGTTTACGTCCACCGCCTGCGGGGCAAGCTGGGTCCGGAGGTGGTGCGCACGGTGCCGGGCGGCTACCGCATGGGGCTGGAGCCATGAGCCTGCGTTTGCGTATCGCCGTGGGTACGGCGGCCGTGGCCGCCTTCGCCGCCGGCTTCTACCTCCTGATTGGCTACCTCAGCTTTTCCGAAATACTCCGTGAGGACATCCAGCGCAACTTGCAGGTCTGGTCCAGCGCCATTGCCGGCAGCCTGGCTATCGAAAACGGCAGCCCGGTGCTAACCGGCGCCGACTGGCCCTGGCTAAGCGGCGGTGCGTCGGTCGGTTTTCGCGTGATAAAGGGCAACACCATCTACGCCGAGGGCGGAGTGCTGCCCGCCGCGGGGGAGCGCGACTGGGTCTGGACCCGCCGCCCTTTGGAGGACGGCTTCGAGCTCGAGCTGGCCGCCTACGTGGGCGAGTACCGCAAGGCCCTGGCCGGTCAGTTGCGGGCCGGGCTGGTCACATTGCCGCTGGTTGTGGCGCTGGCCAGCGCCCTGGGCTGGTGGTTGGCGGGCCGGATAACCAAGCCCATAGACCAGCTGGCGAGCGCGGCCGATCAGCTTTCGCAAATGCAGTTCCCCGATCCGGTACCCCCGCCGCCGGGGGGTGACGAGCTGAGCCGTCTGGCCAAGAGCTTCAACCGCATGGTCTACGCGGTGCAGGGGGCCATCGAGAGGGAGCGGGCCTTTACCCGCTACGCCTCGCACGAGCTGCGCACCCCGCTGGCTACCATCCAGGCGCAGTTGGAAGCGCTCGAGGCCGGCTTGGCCCCGCAGGAAAAGGCCCTGCCGGAGACCAGGAGGGCTATCGCCCGCATGCGCGGCATTCTCGAAGGGCTTTTGACCCTCAGCCGCGATCCCAAGGTGGCGCTCGAGCCGCTACCGTTGAATCAGCTGGTGCGTGCACTGGTGAACGACCTGGGCGAGAGGGCCGGGCGAGTACGTCTGCACCTTCCCAAAGAAACGCTCTGGATCGAGGCCGACGAAGAACTGTTCAAGCGCGCGCTGGGCAACCTTCTCGACAACGCCCTCAAGTACAGCAACGGCCCGGTAGACGTGGAAGCGACCA
>JALVWZ010000293.1 GCA_027023115.1 Thermaceae bacterium | reverse complement strand
CACCTCCAGCACCGTCTTGCGCCAGAACTCGCCCACCTCGAGCACGTTGGCCTTTTCCACGCTGGTCAGCTTCTTGCGCCGTTTTGCCGCCGCTTCGAAGGCCACCCGCGCCACCCTTTCCACCTCTGGGCGACTGTAGCGAAGGGTGTTCCAGGCCTCGGCCTCGCTCATCCCCCGCGGCTGGCCAAAGTAGATGCCGCCGGTCAGCTCGCGGACGATCAGCACGTCCACCCCGCGGGCTATTTCCGGCTTGAGCGGCGAGAGTTCCTCCAGCCCCTCCAGAACCCGCGCCGGCCGCAGATTGGCGAAGAGGCCCTGGTCTTTCCTTAGCGCCAGCAGCCCGGTTTCGGCGCGTATTTCGCGGGGTACGTCGTCCCACTTGGGGCCGCCGATGGCCCCCAGCAGCACCGCGTCGGCCGCGGCCACGCCCTTTCGGGTCGGCTCCGGGTAGGGCTCGCCAAAGGCGTCGATGGCGGCGCCGCCGAACTCGAACTGCTCGAACTCGAGCCCGAGCCCGTAAAGCTCGTCTGCTTTCTTGAGAACTTCCAGCGCGGCGTCGGTCACTTCCGGACCGATGCCGTCGCCGGGTAACACCGCAATCTTATGCATACGCAGCACTTCCCTTCACCCCGCTATCTTAATCCCGCCGGACCCGAGAACGAAAAAACCGCGCGCCCGCGGGCGCGCGGCGCGGAGCCGATCCCTTACTTGATCTTGGCGCTAAAGACCCAGTCCTGTTCCTCGGCGCCGGCGTGGCAGGCGATACAGCCGGCCACCTTGCCGGCGGCAAGCACCTTGCCGTCGGGCCCGTACTTGGCCCAGAACCAGTCGCCGTGCTCGGGGTCGTAACCCTTGATCTTCTTCATTACCGTGATTGCGCCCAGCTTTTGACCATCCGCAGAGTAGTTTTCCTTGGCGATAATCGCTCCCTCCGGGTAGCTTGCGGCCTCGGCCCTGATTGCGTCGTAGGCGATGTTATTGACGAAGGTCCGCAGCACTGCCCCGTGGGGTTCGCTGCCCTGGTAAAAACCGGCCGGCCGCCCGGGAACGTAGTGCCAGTTGACTGCGTACATGCTTTGCTGCAGTGCCCGCCACAAGGTTTCGCCGCCGCCGGCCAGAGCCAGCGCACTCACCATTAGTACCGCGACTGCCAGGTATTTCCTCATAGAACTTCCCTCCCGTTTTCAGGCTCGCACACCCCGGGAGGGAAGTTGGTATGCGCGGATACTTTCTAGCGCATTCGGCCGTAGCCGCCGCGCCCCGGCGCCGGCAGGCGTTCGTCCATTTCGCGTACTTTGTCCATCGCCTCCAGCAGCTCCGACAGCGGATCCCAGCGGCCGCTCACCAGCGCCTGGCGGGCCGCCTCGCGGATGCCGAGCGGGGCCACCCGTCCGCCAAAGCGGACCTCGCCTGCTTCCAGGTCCACCTCCACCTCGCCCTCGGGGTGGGCCTCCACCCACTCGGTCAGCACGCCCAGGTCTTCCGGCTCGAGGGTAACGCAAACCAGGCCTATCTGGGTGGCGTTTCCAAAGAAGATTTCGGCAAAGCTCTCGCCAATGACGGCCTTGAACCCGGCCCGCTTGATGGCCTGCGGGGCGTGTTCGCGGCTGGAGCCGGAGCCAAAGCCGGCGCCCACCACCATGATGCTCGCCCCCTGCCGTTCGGGACGGTTGAGCGGGTGCTCGCGCGGGTTGCCGTTTTCGTCGTAGCGCTCGTCGTAAAACAACGCCTCGCCCAGGCCGTCGAAGGTAATCGCCTTCAGGTAACGGGCCGGGATGATGCGGTCGGTGTCTATCTCGTCGCCGGGGATGACCACTGCCCGGCCGCTAACGCGCTTGATGGCTTCCATTACTCTGCCTCCAGAAAATCGCGAACGTCCACGACTTCGCCAGCCACCGCCGCCGCGGCCACCATCGCCGGGCTGGCCAGCAGTGTGCGACCCCGGGGCGAACCCTGCCGCCCCTTGAAGTTGCGGTTGGAGCTGCTTATCGAGATCTCGTCGCCCACCAGCTTGTCGGGGTTCATCGCCAGGCACATGCTGCAACCGGCGTAGCGCCATTCGAAGCCGGCCTCGCGGAAGACGCGATCGAGCCCTTCGGCCTCGGCCTGGCGGGCCACCTGCTCGCTGCCCGGCACCGCCAGGGCCCGCACCCCCGCAGCGACGCGGCGGCCGGCGAGCACCCGCGCCGCCGCCCGCAGGTCGCTAAGGCGGCCGTTGGTGCAGCTGCCTACGAAGGCCACGTCTATCTTCTGGCCCTTGATGGGTCGGCCCGGCTCGAGCTGCATGTACTTTAGCGCCTCCCGCACCAGCTCCGCTTCGTCGTCCGGCAGCTGCGCCGGGTCGGGCACGGTTTCGTCCACGGTGATCGCCTGACCGGGGTTGATGCCCCAGGTAACGTAGGGCGCTATCTGCGAGCCGTCTATTTCCACCACGTCGTCATAAGAAGCGTCCGGATCGGAGGCCAGGCCGCGCCAGCGAGCCACCGCGTCCTCCCATTCGTCTTCGGCCGGGGCGTAGGGCCGCCCTTTCAAGAAGGCAAAGGTCGTTTCATCGGGGTTGACGTAGCCGACGCGGGCGCCGCCCTCGATGGACATGTTGCAAACGGTCATCCGCTCTTCCATGCTCATCGCCTCGATAACCTCGCCGCCGTACTCGTAGGCGTACCCTTGGCCGCCCTTTACCCCCAGGGTGCGGATGATGTGGAGGATTACGTCCTTGGCGCTCACCCCTGGCCGCAGCTCACCGTTGACGTTTATCCGCCGCACCTTCAGCCGGGGCATGGCCACCGTCTGGGTGGCGAGCACGTCGCGCACCTGGGTGGTGCCAATGCCAAAAGCGATGGCTCCGAACGCGCCGTGAGTGGAGGTGTGGCTGTCGCCGCAGACGATGGTGAACCCGGGCTGGGTCAGCCCCTGTTCCGGTCCCACCACGTGGACTATGCCCTGTTTGCCGCTGCCCACGTCGAACAGCTCGATGCCGTTCGCGCTGGTGTTCTTGCGCAGTTCTTCGATCATTGCCTGCGCCAGCGGGTCGGCAAAGGGTTCTTCGCGGGAGTCGGTAGGGACTATGTGGTCCACCGTGGCGAAGGTGCGGTGGGGCATGGCTACCGGCAGCCCCAGCTCGCGGAGCATGCCGAAGGCCTGCGGGCTGGTTACCTCGTGGATCAGGTGCAGGTCTATGAAGAGCTGGCTTTGACCGCTGGCCAGCCGGCGCACCTCGTGCGTTTCCCAAACCTTTTCGTAAAGCGTCTTTCCGGCCACTACGCCTCCTTTCGACAACGAAAAACCGCCCCTCGGGGGCGGCACGCGCGCAGCAAAACGCCAAGCCTACCCCCGGGAGGGTGGGAATAGCGTTAGGGCGTGCACGTACGTCATCTTGCGCATGAGTATACGTTCAGCGGCGGACGTCGTCAAGCTGAGAGGGTCGGGCTGAGTGAGCCCTGACGAGAAGTGACTCAATCGGTAAGTTCACATATGTGAATATACTTGACGGATGTGAAGAAGACGTTTATACTTAATGCAATCTAGAGTTCTAAAGCGTTCACCATATCCACCTTATTTCGTAACGCCCAGCTAACAACTTGCAGAAAGGGGTTCTTATGAACGGATCGTGCAGGAGGGTAACGGTATCCATACTGGCTCTAGCCATGCTGTGGGGGACGGCTCTGGCGGCCGGCAACATGCCGGCATATCCGGTCAAGGGGCAGGTGGTTAGCGAACTGCACCTCTTCGATAACCCCGAAGCAGTCATTTTCAGCCTCGACGGACGCTACCTCTTCGTAGCCAACACCGCCGTTCACGGCAACGCGCAAAAGCCGTTTGGCTTTACCGAAGGAGCCGGCTCGATCAGCAAGCTGGAAGTGGGGCCCTATGGCGACGCGCGGATAGTAGACCTCCACTTCATCGACCACGTGACCGCGCCGCTCGGGATGGCGGTGCTGCCGGTCAATACGCGCCGCTTTACCCGCGGCACCATCTTTGCGCCGATTGGTTCGGCGCCGCTTTCCGATGCCGACGGTAACCCGATAACCGACCGCAAGCGCCTGAAGACGAAGATAATCGCCTTCAACCCCGATAGCGGCCAGATCGTCGGCGAGATCAACCTTTCCTGGGGTTCCATCTTCGCGCGCATGACCGGCGGCCCGGTCGTGCTGTGCAATGCGCTGGCCTTTGACGACGAAGGAAACCTCTACTTTACCGACACCGGCTTTGGCGCCGATCAGTTCGTGCCGCCCATTCCCTACAACGGCGGCACCTGGAAGGTCCCGGTAGCCGCCCTTGACGACCTGGCCGCAGGGCGCGAACCGGCGGTCAAGCCGCAGTTCGTACCCAACCCCGGCTGGCCCGACGGCGTGGAGGTTTCGCCACTTACTGGCGAGGTCTGGGTCAACACCGTCGGCGGCGCCCAGTTGGACCCGGCCAACGGCGGCCTATGGAAGCTGACCACCGCCGACTTCGCCGCCGGCAAGGAAGTGGCTCCGGTCTTTAGCAACCTGGGCAAGCTGGACGGCCTCGACTTCTCGGCGCGGGGGACGCAGTTCGACACCGAGATTGGCGTTTCGCCCAACTTCGTCATCGTGGTGCCGCCCGGTGGTAAGCCAATGCGCCTCGAGCTGGAGCCGAACGCCGAGTTGAGCGGACCCGCCGACGTGGTGGTCAAGGGTCTGGAAGACGGCAGCTTGCTGCTGGTGGTGCCAGAGCTGACCGCTCTCGACCCGACGCCCTGGAACGACGACGTGACCATAATTCGCCTGCCCGCTGGTTTCGAGTCGGCCGGCAGGTAGCGGGCTGTAACCGCGAAAAGCGGCCAGCTTTAAGCAGCAAACGACTCGAGCGACCGGAGCGCGGTATGCGCTCCGGTCTGTTCGCGGCCTCGTCAGTGGAGCCGTTTGCAATGGGACCGGTAAGGGACGTTTCTAAACGTGACCGCGCGTGAAAGCAGCCGCCGAATATGCTATTATGCATTAGTAGTCCCCTGGAGTATTCAGGGTGGGTGTCAACCCACCCTTTGTTTCTGAAAGGGGCGGAAAACCGGAGCTGTTATGGATCTTTGGGAACTGGTAGAAAACGTGGTGCGGCCGCTGGGTTTCGAGCCGCTGGAGGTAAACCTGCACGGCGCCGGAAAAACGCAGGTGCTCACGGTCAAGCTCGACCGCCTCGACGAAAAGCCGGTGAGAGTCGCCGACCTGGAGCGGGCCAACCGGGTGATAGGCCTCGAGCTCGACCGCCTCGACCCGATTCGCGGCAGTTACCGGCTGGAGGTAGAGTCGCCCGGGCCCAAGCGTCCGCTCTTGACCGCACGCCACTTCGAGCGTTTTAGCGGTCTGAAGGTCAAGGTACGTACCGAGGAGGAGCACTTTACCGGCCGTATAACCGCCGTTGGCGGGGGAGAGGTTACCTTTTCGCTGCCCGGCGGCGAGGAGAAAAAGCTAAAGATAGGCCACTTCAAGGCCAACCTGGCCGAGTGGCCGCAGGAGCACCGTTAAGGAGGGGGAAGGATGAACAGAGAGTTCGTAGACGCACTACAACACGTCGCACTCGAGCGCGGCGTGAGCACCGAGGAGCTAATCGAGGCCTTCGAGGAGGCCTTGGCCAAGGCCTACTTGCGCCACAAGGGCTTCAAGCCCAAGGAGGTCGAGGAGGGGGCCGGGCCGCTGGTGGAGGTAACCCTCGACCCGCAGACCGGCACCATTGACGTGCTCGAGATCCGCCGCGTGGTGGAGGAGGTAGAGAACCCCGACCGCGAGATCTCGCTCGAGGAGGCGCGCCGCTACGACCCGGAGGTCCAGCTCGACGAAGAGATGGAGTTCCCCGTCGACCCCGACGAGTTCAGCCGCATCGCCGTCCAGGCGGCCAAGCAGATCCTCACCCAGCGCCTCAAGGAAGCCGAGCGCAACCGCGTTTTCGAGGAGTACAAAGGGCGCGAAGGCGAGATCCTGACCGGCCAGGTGACGCGCGTGGACAACCGCGGCAACGTCTACGTAGACCTGGGTCGCGGCGAGGCGCTCATGCCGCCGCGCGAGCAGATTCCCGGCGAGCGCTACCACCCGGGCCAGCGGATCAAGGTCTACCTCAAGGAAGTGCGCCGCAGCTCCAAGGGCCCCAGCCTGATCGTTTCCCGCGCCCACGAGGAGTTGCTCAAGTACCTGATGCGTCAGGAAGTGCCGGAGATCGCCGAGGGCACGGTGGAGATCAAGAAGGTCGCCCGCGAGCCGGGCAGCCGCAGCAAGGTGGCCGTGGTCAGCCACAACCCCAACGTAGACCCGATTGGCGCTTGCATCGGGCACAAGGGGCAGCGCATCCAGGCAGTCAGCGCCGAGCTGGGCCGCGAGAAGATAGACGTCATTCCCTGGAGCCCCAACCCGCGCGAGTTCATCCGCAACGCCCTCTCGCCGGCCACCGTCGGCAACATCGAGATAGACAGCGAGGGCGCCCGCGCTTCGGTCTGGGTAGGTAAAGACCAGCACTCGGTGGCCATCGGCCGCGGTGGTCAGAACGTGCGTTTGGCCTCCAAGCTGACCGGCTTCGACATCGACTTCAAGGAGTCGGAGGAGGTCTCGGACCTCGACGAGGCGCTCATCCGCGCGTCCGAGAAGGGCGAGGAGGTGCAGGTGGACGCCGGCGCCAAGGCCCGCTTCGACAGCCTCTTCGCCGACACCGCCGAGGAGGGTGAGAAGAGCGGTGAAGAGTAAGGGTCACGTTCCCGTGCGGATGTGCGCTTCCTGCCGCCGGCGGCGGCCGAAGCGCGAGCTGCTGCGGGTGGTGCGTACGGCGGCGGGCTGGGAGATAGACCCCAGCGGCAAGAAGCCGGGGCGGGGGGCGTACGTCTGCCCCGACAACCCCGCTTGCCGGGAAGAAAAGAAACTGAGGCGCTGGGCCGGCGCTGGAGCCGCCTCGCTGGCCGCGGCCCTGGACGCCTATTTAGGAGGAGAAGATGGCGAAGATTCGCATTTACCAACTGGCCAAAGAACTGGGCATGGAAAACAAGGAGCTAATGGAGCTCCTGGACACGATGGGGGTGGAGTATAAGTCGCACGCCTCGACCCTCGACGAGGAAACGGCCGCCGCCGTCAAGGAAATAGTAGCCGAGCAGCGCGGCCTCGAAGAAAAACGTAAGGCCGAGGAAGCACGGCGGGCGTTACCGCTGCGGCCGCCGGTGGTGACCATCATGGGCCACGTCGACCATGGCAAGACGACCCTCCTCGACCACCTGCGCAACAGCCGCATCGCCGAGCGCGAAGCCGGCGGTATTACCCAGCACGTGGGCGCGTTTACCGTGGAAACGCCGAACGGCAAGATCGTCTTCGTCGACACTCCCGGCCACGAGGCCTTCACCACCATTCGCGAGCGCGGGGCGCGGGTGGCCGACATTGCCGTGATCGTCATCGCCGCCGACGACGGCATCATGCCGCAGACCAAGGAGGCCATCGCCCACGCTAAGGCCGCGGGCGTGCCGATCATCTTCGCGATCAACAAGATAGACCTGCCGCGCGCCGACGTGGAAAAAGTAATGCAGGACCTCATCAAGGAGGGCTTCGTTCCCGAGGCCTACGGCGGCGAGGCGATAGTGGTGCCGATCAGCGCCAAGACCGGCGAGAACGTCAGCGACCTACTCGACATGATTTTGCTGGTGGCCGAGATGGAAGACCTGCGCGCCGACCCGGAAGCGGAGCCGCGCGGAGTTATTCTCGAGTCCAAGCGCGACAAGAAGGCCGGCGTGCTGGTGACGTTACTGGTGCAGGAGGGCACCTTCCGCGTCGGCGACTACCTGCTGGCCGGCGACGTTTGGGGCAAGATCCGCGCCATGATAGACCCCGACGGTAAGCAGGTGAAAGAGGCCCCTCCGGGTACGGCGGTGCAGGTGCTCGGGTTCCGCGACCTGCCCGAAGCGGGCACGACCGTGGAGTGGGTGCCCGACGAGGTGGCCGCCAAGGAGATATCCGAGGAGCGCCGCGAGGAGCGCAAGGCCCGTGAGCAGGAGGAGGCCGAGCGCCGCAAGGTGAAGAGCATGGCCGACCTGCTGCGGCAGATGCAGGAGGGGCAGAAGGCCGAGATCAACCTGATCCTCCGTGCCGACACCCAGGGTTCACTCGAGGCCATCAAGGGCATCCTCGCCAAGGAAGAGACCGAGGACGTCAAGATCAACGTCTTGCTCGAGGCCATCGGCGCGCCTACCGAGGGCGACATCCTGCTGGCCAGCACCACCGAGAACGCCGCCATCCTCTCCTTCGGCGTCAACCCGCCCGGTTCGGTCAAGAAGAAGGCCGAGCAAAAGGGAGTATTGCTGAAGAGCTTCCGAGTCATCTACGATCTGATAGACGAGGTGCGCGAGATGGTGCGCGCCCAGACCGAGCCGGAGATGGTGGAGGAGGTCGTGGGCCACGCCGAGGTGCGCGCCGTCTTCAAGCTGCCCAAGGGGGGCAAGGTGGCCGGTTGCATGGTGACTGACGGCAAGATCGTCCGCAACGCCGAGATTCGTGTGCTCCGGGACGGCGAAGAAGTCTGGAGCGGCCGCATCGACAGCCTCAAGCGCTTCAAGGACGACGTGCGCGAGGTGGCCGCCGGTTACGAGTGCGGCATCAAACTGGCTGGCTTTGACGACTACCAGGAGGGCGACGTGCTCGAGGCCGTCCGCCAGGTAGAGGTGGCCGAAGCCTAGTAAACTGCGTAGGTGATGCGCCGCTTCGTCGAAGCCCTGCTGCTGGTCCTCGGGTTCA
>JALVWZ010000292.1 GCA_027023115.1 Thermaceae bacterium | reverse complement strand
CTCCTAAGCATCCTCGTGGGCGTCGTCGCCGGCTTTGGTGCCATCTTTTTCAACTGGCTGCTGGACCTCTGCAAGGAATACTTTTTGTCGGGACTGGCCCAATACACGCCGCCAGGCTTGCCCAAAGAAGGCGGTGAGCTGGTAGAACACTGGGGCCACCTGACCTGGCTCTTGTTGCCGGTTTCGACCACCATTGGCGGCCTGCTGGCCGGCTGGCTGGTATTCACCTACGCTCCAGAAGCCGAAGGTCACGGCACCGACGCGGTTCTCAAGGCCTACCACCACGCCGGCGGCCACATTCGCGCGCGCGTGCCGATAATCAAGACGGTCGCCTCGTCACTAACCATCGGCTCTGGTGGTTCGGGCGGGCGCGAAGGCCCCATAGCCCAGATTGGGGCCGGCTTTGGCTCGATACTCTCCCACGTCTTGAGACTTGACGACTCCGAGCGACGGATCTTGGTAATGGCCGGCGCCGCCGGCGGTATCGGCGCCATCTTCCACGCCCCGTTGGGAGGCGCCCTCTTTGCCACCGAGGTGCTGTACGCCAAGCTCGACTACGAAACCGACGTTCTCGTACCCAGCATTCTCTCGGCGGTTACGGCCTATTCCATCGTCGGCTACGTTTACGGCTTTGGCTCGCTCTTTTTGACGCCGGGTGACTTCTTCAGCAAACCCGAGCTACTGCCCCTCTACGCCCTGCTTTCGCTAATCAGTGCCGCCGGCGCCTGGCTCTTCATCAAGATGTTCTACGGCAGCGCTGCCTGGTTCAAGAAGCTGCCGTATCCACAGATAATCAAACCCGGCCTGGCGGGATTCGTGGTGGGCCTGCTGGGTCTGGTGGTGCCACAGGCGCTCGACGGCGGTTATGGCTGGCTGCAGCTAGTTTTCATGGGCAAGTTCACGCTCTGGATTTTGCTGTTAATCGCTATCGCCAAGATGGTTAGTACCTCACTCTCGATTGGCTCGGGCGGCTCGGGCGGCGTTTTTGGCCCCAGCGTTATCATTGGCGCTTCCCTTGGCGGCGCCACCGGTCAGGCTTTTCAACTGGCCTTTCCGCACATGGGCGTCGACCCGGTCCACTTCGCTCTGGTCGGTATGGCCGCCTTCTTCGCAGCGGCCGCCAAGACGCCGCTTTCTTCGATAGTCATGGTCACCGAGATGACCGGTTCTTACGGTCTGCTGGTGCCGCTGATGCTCTCCAGCTTTATTTCGTACCTGGTCTTGCGCCCCGAAGACACCCTCTACCGCTCGCAGGTGCCGGAACGAATTGACAGCCCGGTGCACGCCCACGAGTATCTGCGGGCAGCGCTCTTGAGCCTCGAGGAGCGTGGCATGCAAATCCCCGACGACGTACCCCTGCCCGACCTGGCACGGCTTTTGGACACCGGGCAACCGGTCTTGCTAGACCCCGAGGGCGAGGAGGTTATGTTTACCCTCGAGTTGAAACAGGGCCATCCATGGATTGGCAAGCGCATTTTCGAGCTGGACCTGCCGCCAGACATTCTGGTTATCTCGGTCATGCGCGAGCGGGCCGACAAGGTGGTCATTCCGCGCGGGCACACCCGACTAGAAGAGGGCGACCGGCTGGTTCTGGTAGGCCCGGCCTACGCTTCCCAGGAGTTGATGGAACACCTTCGCGAGCTGCGCCCTCAAGCGGGCGGCGAGCAGTCTTCGAGCAGCTGAACCGGCACGCCCACCCGCTCGCTGAGGTACTCGCCCACCGCCCGGGCGTTGGGGTGGGCGAATATCTCGGCTTCGGTGGCGTGCATCATCACCAGCATTCCCAGCAGGTACTCCGCCAGTTCGTCGGGCTCTAGGCCCTCCGCCCCCTGACTGCGGCCGTTACCGGGCAGGTCGGGGGCGACGTACTCGTAACCCTCCGGCCAACCGCAGCCGCGCCAATCCTCGGCCTTGCGAGCGATGAGCACCCGCAACGGCCCCTC
>JALVWZ010000291.1 GCA_027023115.1 Thermaceae bacterium | reverse complement strand
GCCCAAGCGGCCTTCAGCTCTATTTCTGCGAAGTCTCGACCTCGGGCTCCGAGGAGGGCGGCGAGGACGATTCCAGCGATGGCACTTTCGAAGAATAAAGTCGTAGGAACACCTCCCTATCGCGCCAGGTGGGGTTGGTTTCCCACACCCCGCGGAACAGGCGGACTAGCTTGGGGTCGAACTGGATGCCCGAAAGGTCTTCGATCTCGAGCAGGGCTTCTTCGGGAGTCTTGGCCTTTTGGTAGGGGCGACCGGCGGTCATGGCCTCGTAAGCATCGGCGATGCTGACAATTCGCGCCCAAAGGGGTATTTCCTGACCGGCCAGCCCCTCGGGGTAGCCGCGACCGTCCCAGCGCTCGTGGTGATACTTGATGATGTCGAAGGTCTCGCTCAGGTAATCCTGCGCCGGCGCCAGCAGACGTACGCCATATTCGGGGTGCTTCTTGATTGTGGCGTATTCGTCTTCGGTGAGCAGGCCGGGCTTGAAAAGGACCGCGTCGGGAATGCCTATCTTGCCGATGTCGTGAATTCGCGAGCCCTTTTCGATGGTGTCTACCTGCGCGGCGTCCAAGCCGTAGGCGCGGGCCAGGGACGAGGCAATGGCCTCTACGCGACTCGAGTGTAAGTAAGTGTGCGGATCCTTGGCATCGATAGTGTTGGAAAGCAGGTCTACGGTTTTATTGAACGCTTCGCGGAGTTTGACTACTTCGTCCCAGTGGAACCGGGCGTAATAGAGGGGAATCAAGAACAAGATTACCGACCACCCGCCCCAACTACCTAGAAGCGGTGGTGACGCTGTGTACATGCGTGCCAGCAAAAGAACGACCGGAGACATAATCAAGTAGCTAGCCAGCACCCAGCCGAAATTGTGGAACCAGATATCTTTGATTGGCAAGCCAGTAGAAAGGTAAACAACTATAGACACAAGAGATACGTTAACTACAAAAGATATGGCTGATGCTGCTATTACGGCAAATCCTTGCGAAACATCAACTCCTGAAATTGAAATTGGGATATTCTGAACTATAGACCAATAAACTAACGAAGCGGCAGCGACTGTAATTCCGGTCTGCAGCCTGTTAAAAAGATCTTTATACCACGTATACTGTGGATCCTTCAAACTTCCGCTGAATAAAAAGATGAATACTAACAAAGGAGGTATCCAAGGAGGAAATAAGATAACTGCGGATAAAGTAAAAAGATACGAATGGGAAAAACTGGCGGCGAACGGAAGCTTAACTTCTGTCAGTTGAGCCCAAGCTACAAGCGCGCCCCAAAAAAGAACATCTAGCAGGCGTACATGAAATGGCACGGATATAGAATTAGAGAAAATCCACAGAAAATAGATAAGTACAGGGAATACAAGTGCCAAAGTGGCAATAAAAAGAGCAATTTGCTTTGGCGGCATTTTAGTCTTCGTCACGTCACTACTAATAATAAAATACAAAAGGGGGTATTGATACCCCCTTTTGTGTGTGTCTATTTCTTGTCGCCAAGTAGTGTGTTACCGCCAAGTAGCGTGCGCACCAGCTGAGATGCCGAGAGCTACGAGGCCGAGCACCATTGTCAGCAGCTTTAC
This sequence comes from Thermaceae bacterium, assembly GCA_027023115.1. Lineage (GTDB taxonomy): Bacteria > Deinococcota > Deinococci > Deinococcales > Marinithermaceae > Oceanithermus. The sequence continues at coordinate 7,237 of JALVWZ010000291.1, read as the reverse complement.
GAAAGTCTTCTTCATCGTCATTCCCCCTTCTCTCTTCCCTCTTCAGGTCTTAAGGGGTTTCCCCCTTTGCTTGACCTGAGTGTATTGCATGGTATAAATATTGTCAATGGCAAATAGCAAATATACACCAGGCCTAAAACGTGACGTAGAAACGAAAGTATACTAAACTAAATAAACAACCAATGGCATAGTAAACATGCCAAAAGCTATATATCTGTTGTGCAGGCTTATCTGTCTATACTGGAACGCAAGTTCACGCTGCAGTTAACGGAACTTGGATCATCGAAGCGGAATGCTAATCCCCCATTTGGGGGTATTTTACTACACTGGAACGCGGTATAAAAAGAGGTTAGCAAGAAATAGGCATTCAAGTTGAATCTCTCGCAGGCAAAAATGCGTTCCAGAGCGTAGTATGGCCACATGGTCGTTCTCCCCACACTTGGTCCACTGCACGTTCTCCACCCTCGTTACAATGCCCGTACCGTGGCCGAGCTGGTGCTGGCCACCGGGGCGCGGGAGGTATTTCTAGCCTCGTACAGCCCCGAGGGCCTGAAAGAAAAAGTATGGCGCGACAATAACGAACTGGCCCTGTTCGAGCTGGACCAGCTAGCCGAAAGGGGGCGTCTCCAGCTCGTGGCGCTGGGCGAGGACGCGGAAAGATTGCAGCGCGAAGGCGAGCTGTTCATGGAATATCTGGCCGACATGCCGCGGAGCGAGGAAGTGCAGGCCAAGTTTGCCGAGATTGACGGCGCCATTGCCGCCTTGTTGCAGCAGCCTCGGATGCCGGCGGAGTTCGCCTCTCCAGAGTTCATAGAGCAACTGAGCGCGGAACTGGCCCGCCGGGCCGAGCTTGCCGGCGAGGGGCCGGCCACCGGTTTTCGGGAGCGCCGGATGGAGCAGGTAGCCGATTCGCTGCAAGGGCGCGACGGGGCGGTAGTGCTGGTCGACGTGCTCGACTACCCGGCGCTGTTACGCCGCCTACCGGGTGCGCGCGGCCCCTGGAACAAAGACCCGGGGAAGGCCGAAAGAGAACGGGCGGTAATGGACCGCGCCTGGAGGCTCGAGAACGAGCAAGAGTGGGGCGACTTGCTGGCGCAGCTGTCTGGAATAGAAGCTCCCGAGGCGGCCTATTTGGCGAGCCAGATATACCTAGCCGCCGGGCAATTGGAAGACTCGTTGCGAATACTCGAGGAAGTATCGCACGGCGACTTTAGCCGCCCGGAGTACCTGCCGGGCTACGTGCTGGCGCGACTGGGCCAGCTCTACGACCTGACCGGCAGGCGCGACAAGGCATTGCGCGCCTACGGTGCGGTACGGGCCCTTTCCTGGGCGCCGCCCGAGGCGCGCGAGATAGCGCTGGCTGGTTTACGAACGCCGTTCAAGCCTTAGACGTCGGGGTGTTGCCAACGGCGGCTTCTATGCTCAGTATCTTCTCGATCAAGTCATTCGGGAGCCGGTCGGGTTTACCGCCCCGTAAGAACACCTGCACGGTCTGGCCGTCGGCGGCGGGCTCCCCGCCCGCAAGTAATAGGTATTCCATTACGTAGCTGCGACGGCTAATAGCGGCCACCCGGCAGCCCACCCGGACCTCGTCGCCCAGGAATATCGGTTTTCGGTAGTTGACCTCGGAGCGGGCGACGACCACGCTGGCGTCGTTCGAGCGCCATCCGAGCGAGCGAAAGTACCTGACCCTCGCCTGTTCGAAGTAGGTCAGGTACACGGCGTTGTTGACGTGGTTGAAGGTGTCCAGGTCGCGGTAGCGAACGTCCACCGCGACCACCGCTGGAAACTTGTCTAGGCCTTCCATGATTCTTCAGCCGAGCCACTCCGCCGCTTGGGGGGCGTAGTAGGTAAGGACGAACTGAGCGCCGGCGCGGCGCAACGCGTTGAGGGCTTCCAGCACGACGCGCCTTTCGTCTACCCAGCCGTTTTGCGCGGCGGCTTTGATCATGGCGTACTCGCCGGAGACGTGATAGGCCGCCAGCGGCTTGTCGTAGCGCTGCTTGAGCAGCGGCAGGATATCCATATAGGGCAGCGCCGGCTTGACCATTAGCATGTCGGCCCCTTCCTGGTCGTCTATGCGGGCTTCGCGCAGGGCGTCCCAGTAGCCGCCGGCGGGGTCCATCTGGTAGCTGCTGCGGTCGCCAAAGCTGGGGGCGGAGTCGGCGGCGTCGCGGAAGGGACCGTAAAAGGCCGAGGCGTACTTGACGGCGTAGGAAAGAATGGGCACGTTTACGAAGCCGGACTGGTCGAGGGCGTTCCTTATGGCGGCTACCTGCCCGTCCATCATGGCGCTGGGAGCCACCACGTCGGCGCCGGCGGACGCCTGGCTGACGGCGGTCTTGGCCAGCAATTGCAGGGTGGCGTCGTTGTCCACCGTATCGCCCCTGACGATGCCGCAGTGGCCGTGGCTGGTGTACTCGCAAAGGCAGGTATCGGCCATCACCAGAAGGTCGGGGCGACGATCCTTGATGCGCCTGATCGCCTCCTGAACCAGGCCGTGTTCGTCGTAGGCACCGGTGCCGGTGGCGTTCTTTTCTTCCTGCGGAAGCACGCCAAAGACCATTACCCCGCCTAGACCCAGCTCGGCGGCATAGTCGGCGGCTGCCAACAGGCTATCCATGGAGTGACGCAACTGGCCGGGCATGGAGCCGATTGGTTCCGGCTCGTCGCCGCGATGGACGAATAGAGGCCAGACCAGGTTGCGGGGCTCGAGGCTAACCTCGCGCACCAGGTTCCTGATTTGCGGGGTCATGCGTAGTCTGCGCGGACGTTCCATGGCTATATCGTTACACAAAAGCGCCGCGGACCGCGCTTCTCTATAATGAAGGGCGGAGGACGCATGAATTTTCAGAAACTGCTCAAGGAAGCCAAGAAAGCGCAGCAAAAAGCTGCTGAGGTGCAGGAAAAACTGAGCCAGATGACCGTCGTCGGCAGCGCCGGCGGCGGCCTGGTGGAAGTAACCGCCGACGGCCACGCTCGCATCGTGGCCATCAGCCTCAAGCCCGAAGCGGTCGATCCCGACGACGTAGAGGCCCTGGAGGACCTGATTTTGGTAGCGGTGCAGGACGCCCAAACCAAGGCAACCGAGCTGGCCGAGAAGGAAATGGGCGGCAGCCTCGGCGACGTGGGCGGAATGCTCGGGGGGCTCTTTTGAGGTACCCTGACCGTTTGCTGGCGCTCATCCGGGCTCTTTCCCGTCTGCCCGGCGTGGGGCCCAAGAGCGCTCAGAAACTGGGGCTGTACCTGGCGCAGAACAAGGCCGAGGCCGCCGAGCTGGCCGGCGCCATAGAGGAGGTTCGCCTTCACATTGGCACCTGCCGCCGCTGCGGCAACCTGGCCGAGGGCGAGCTTTGCCCGGTTTGCGCCGATCCTTCCCGCAACGACGCGGTAATTGCGGTGGTGGAAACCGCTGCCGACGTGCTGGCCATCGAAAAAAGCGGCGAGTTCAGCGGCGTTTACCACGTGCTTGGCGGGGCGCTCAACCCGCTCGAGGGCGTGGGTCCCGAGTCGCTCAGCATCGGCGCCCTCTTGGAAAGGGCCCGCGACGCCGAAGAGATAATCCTGGCTACCTCGATGACCGTCGAGGGCGAGGCCACCGCCGCCTACCTGAGCGAGCAACTGGCGCCGCTCGGGGTCAAGTTGAGCCGGCCCGCCTACGGGCTGCCGGTTGGGGGTACTCTAGAGTACGTAGACGAGGTAACTCTGGCGCGGGCCTTGGCCCACCGCTTGCCGGTAACGGAGTAAGGAGCAGCGTTGCACGAGTTCGAAGCCATCATCAACACGCTGGTAGTAGAGGTGGACGGCCTCTACTCGGCCGCCGTCGGCGGCCTCGACGGCTTGCTGATCGAAAGCTTCTCCCGCTATCCGGTAGTGGACATGGAGAGCGCGGTGGCCGAGCACGCCGGCCTGCTGAAAGCGACGCGGGAGAGCTACGCCTCCACCATGAACGCCCGCGAGCTGCGTGAGTGGCTGGCGGTCACGGATAACCTCATTGGCTACACCGTGCCCGTTTCGGAGGAGTATTTTCTGCTTTGCGTGGGCAGCGGCGACGTAAACCTGGGGCAGCTACGCCTCAAGGCCAGGCGCGCCGCAGATGACATTAGGGGGGTGTTCGGGTGAGCTGGTTGGAAGAGCTGGAAGCCATACCAGTGGTCAGGCGGGCGGTGCTTACCGGCCAGGACGGCCTGGTCATCGAAGAGGTAGGACGGGGCGGCGTGGACGCGCAGTTTTTGGCCGCGGAGATGGCCTCGTTGCTACGGGCCATGGGCCCTTTGGTGAACACTCTTGGCGAAGAGCTGCGGCGTTACACCCTGGCTACCGATAGCTATGAGCTGCTGACGGTTTGTTTTGGCGGATACTGTCTGGGCGCGCTCATCGACCGCGGCGGTGGTCAGCGCGCTTTGGTGGGTCAGACGCTCTCGCGTTTGGCGGCCACCTTGGTTGAACGCCTGTAAGGGGGCGCGTATGAGCATAATGGATTTTCTGAACCAGATCGCGGCGGATGACGGTGTAATGGCGGTAGCCCTGGTGGGTGAGGATGGTTTCATAATCGAGAGCGTGCGTAAGGAGGGCGCGGCCGAGATAGACTTCGTCGGCGGCGCCGCCACCGCCGCCATGGCCAGCTCGCGGGCCTTGGCCGACCACCTGCAGAAGGGCGAGGTGCAGGAGGTCATGGTCGAGTACGAGGAAGGCCCGCTCCTGATGGTGCCGGTAAGCGCCAGCGGCGCCTACACTTTGGTACTGCTGCTCGATAGCGTACAAAGCCTGGGGCGGGTCCGCTTCCAGCTCAAGAAGGCCCGCGCCGCTTTGGAGGAGGAGCTCTCTTGAGCAACGAACTGCGTCTCGACATAGACAAAGAGACCGCCAAGGGTCAGTACAGCAACTTGGCGGTAATCAGCCACACGCCTACCGAGTTCTTCATAGACTTTGCCCTGGCCCAGCCGCAGGGCGTGGCGCAGATAGTGGCCCGGATAATCACCAACCCGCCCCATGCCAAGGCGCTGGCCCGCTCGCTGCTGGAGAACATCCGCAAGTACGAAGACCAGTTTGGCGAAATACCCGAAATGCCGCAGCCGCCCGGTCTGCCCCAGGGCCCGCAGGCGTAAGAAAACCGCGGCCGTGGCCGCGGTTCCGTTTCGAAAAAACTCAAACGCGTTTGAAGAGCAGCACTGCGTTCTGCCCGCCAAAGGCGAAGGAGTTGGAAAGCGCGTAGTCTACGCGCGCCTCGCGCGGCTGGTTGGGTACGTAGTCGAGGTCCAAGCCGGGGTCGGGTTCTTCGTAGTTGATGGTGGGAGGAACGATGCCGTGGTGGATGGCCTGGGCGGTGGCGATGGCCTCGACTGCACCGGCGGCGCCAAGGAGGTGGCCGGTCATCGACTTGGTGGAGGAAACGGCCAGCTCGTAGGCGTGGGGGCCGAAGAGCTTCTTGATGGCCATCGTTTCGGCGCGGTCGTTGAGCGGGGTGGAGGTGCCGTGGGCGTTGATGTAATCGATCTGCTCGGGGCTGACGCCGGCGTCGCGCATGGCGGCGGCCATGGCCAGTAGCGCCCCCTTGCCCTCGGGGTGGGGTTCGGTGATGTGGTGGGCGTCCTCGCTGCGGCCGAAGCCGGCGATCTCGGCGTAGATGGTGGCGCCGCGGGCTTTGGCGTGTTCGTATTCCTCGAGCACCAAAAGCCCCGCCCCCTCCGCGAGGATGAAACCATCGCGGTTCTTGTCGAAGGGGCGGCTGGCTTTTTCGGGTTCGTCGTTGCGGGTGGAAAGGGCGCGCATGACTGCAAAGCCGCCGATGGCCATCGGGGTAACGGCGGCTTCGGTGCCGCCGGTGAGCATCACTTCGGCCTCGCCGTGCTGGATCATCCGCGCGGCGCTGCCGACCGAGTCGGTACCGGTGGCGCAGGCGGTGACGACGGTGGAGCTGGGGCCCTGAAAGCCGTACTTCATGGCCACGTGCCCGGAGGCCATGTTGGAGATGACCATGGGGATGAAAAAGGGGCTGAGGCGGTGCGGACCGCGCTGGAAGTAGACCTTGAACTGGTCTTCCCAGGTCTTGATGCCGCCGATGCCGCTGCCGATCAGGACGCCCGTAGTTTCGGGGTTCAGCTCGCCCGGCTCGAGCCCGGCGTCGGCCAGCGCCAGCTGCGCGCCGATCAGGGCCAGCTGTACGAAGCGGTCTAGCCGGCGTGCTTCTTTGCGGTCCAAATAGTCGTATATCTCGACGTCGGTTTCGCCGGCTATCTTGACGTTCAGCTTGTAGTCTTCGGTGTCGTAGCGGGTTATGCGGCGAACGCCGCTCTTGCCCGCCAGCTGGGCCTGGTGAAAGGCCTCGGCGCCAACCCCAATGGGGGTAACGGGCCCCAGGCCGGTTATCACGACTCTTCGCATAGATATCAGTATACGAGGCCGCGGTTGCACCCTGCGGCGCGAACGCGACCTCGCCAGCGCCCGTCTTCAGGCGGTCTTTTCTTCGATGAACTTGACGGCGTCACCGACGGTGCGGATGTTCTCCGCTTCTTCGTCGGAAATTTCCAGTCCGAACTCGTCCTCGAGCCCCATGACCAGCTCGACGATGTCCAGCGAGTCGGCGTTGAGGTCTTCGATGAAGCGGGCTTCGGGGGTTACCTTTTCGGGCTCCACGCCCAGCTTCTCCACGACAACGGTTTTTACCTTTTCCAAGATGTCCATCATTACCTCCCTTGCGGAGTTTAACACACGCAAAAAAGCCTTTTTAATGCGGGTACAAACCGCCGTCGACGACGATGGTCTGTCCGTTGATGTAAGCGGCTTCGTCCGAGGCCAGGAACGCGATTAGCGCGGCCACCTCCTCGGGTTTGCCGAAGCGGCCGGCGGGGATGGCCGCCAGGTACTCGTCGCGCACCTTTTCGGGCAGAGCGGCCGTCATGTCGGACTCGATAAAGCCGGGCGCGACGGCGTTGACGGTGACGCCGCGGGCGGCGTACTCCTTGGCGACGCTCTTGGTGAAGCCCACCAAACCGGCCTTGGCGGCCGCGTAGTTGGCCTGGCCGGCGTTGCCCATCAGGCCGGCGATGCTGGAAACGTTGATCACCCGGCCCCAGCGGGCCTTCATCATCACCTTTATTGCTTCGCGGGTGAGACGGAAGACGGCCGAGAGATTGGTGGCCAGCACCGCGTCCCAGTCGGCGTCTTTCATCCGGATCAATAGGCCGTCGCGGGTGATGCCGGCGTTGTTGACGAGCACGTCCAGGCCGCCCAGAGC
>JALVWZ010000290.1 GCA_027023115.1 Thermaceae bacterium | reverse complement strand
GCAGACCGCGTACGACCACCACCGCGGCCATTCCGGCGGCCGCCCGTGAACCAAGCGGATCGTCGCGCAACGCCCAGAGAACGTATATAAAGCCGAAGAGGGCGGCGAAGGGAATGGGGTAGATGCCTAGCACGCCGCCGCTGCGCGACCACCAGGGGTAGTAAAGGGCAGCTATGAGCAGTACCAGCACCAGCGTGTTCAGGGTAACGCCGGGGTCGTAAAAGAGGAGCACCCCAAAGCTGGGAGCCAGCCCGCCACCGCCGGAAAAGTGAAAGTAAAGCGGCCAGCAGTGCCCGGCCACCACCAAAGCGGCCGTAAAGGGCAGCAGGGACGGGTCGTTCCTGAGAGTCAGCCAGGCCACCAAAACGCCCTTGCTTATGTCGAGGAGGGCGGTCAGCACCCCCCAGAAGGGGCCAAGTTGCCTGAAGACCCCCGAGCCGCCAGGCAGGTCCTTGCGGCGCAGGTCTACTCCGTGCGCGAAGCCGATTATCACGCCCCAACTGAGAGAACCTATCAGATAGGCTCCCAGTAATAAGGCAAGGCTGGAAATATTCATGGTTACCTTCTCAAACTCCCGCGTTTAGGATACACTAAGCGCGACGTGGGAAACGGTTCCAAGCCCAAGAACAAGGGGCGTAACGCGCCCACCATTGCCGACGTCGCCCGCCGCGCCGGCGTTGGCATTGGCACCGTCAGCCGGGTGATAAACAGTTCACCGGCGGTGCGCCCCGAAACCCGGGCGCGGGTCCAGGCGGTCATGGAAGAGCTGGGGTACGTGCCCAACCCCCACGCCCGCCGCATCGCCGGTGGGCGCAGCTACACGGTTTCGGTGCTGTTGCCTTTCGTGGGCACCGAGTTCTACCTGCGCTTGATAGACGGCATCGAAGAAGAGCTGGGTGAGCAGCGTTACGACCTGGCGCTGTTTCCGCTGCTTTCCAAGAAACGCCTCGAGCGCTTTCTCAACTCCTCGGCGCTGGCCTATCACACCGACGGCCTGATAGTGGCCAGCTACGACTTGGCCGAGCGTTTTCCGGGCGGACGCTTGCCGACCGACCGGCCGGTGGTGCTGGTTGACGCCCTCAACCCGGCTTACGACTCGGCCTACCTCGACAACGAACTGGGCGGGCGTTTGGCGGCCGAGCACCTGCTGGAGCTGGGCGGCCCCATCTTTGCGGTGCAGATCGAAGAGGAGTTGGACCAGGCGTTCGCCAGCACGGTCTTCCAGGCCCGGTTGGGCGGGTTCCGCGAGGCGCTCGAGCAGGCCGGCCGGTCACTTGAAGAAAATCACCTCTTCCGCACCCGCCTTTCCGCCGAAGGGGGGCAGATCGCCCTGCAACGTTTTTTGGAGGTCGCCGGGCCGCCGATGAACGTCTTTGCCGCCGCCGACGTGGTGGCTTTGGGCGTGGTGGAGGAGGCGGAGCGAAGGGGCCTGCGGGTAGGCCGGGACGTGCGCGTTCTCGGGTTCGACGGGCAGCCCTGGACGGCCGGGAAGGGTATTTCCACGCTGCAGCAGCCGGTGGAAGAGATGGGCCGCGCCGCGGCGCAGATGCTGATCGAGCGGATGCACGGCGCCGACTACCCGCCGCGCCGGCGGCGCTTCGAGCCGAGTCTGCTGGTGCGCGCTTCCAGCCGCGGTTAGACTGTCTTTATGGTGCAAACTTTGGATCTCGAGTTCATCAGGCCGCGGACCATAGCCGCCTACCTGGTCTCGACCGCGGCCGGGCCGGTGCTGGTCGAGACCGGTCCCGAGTCGGTCTACGAAAACTTGAAGAAAGAACTGGCCGCCCACGGCGTGGAGCCCGCCGACCTGCGAGCCGTTTTCGTCAGCCACATCCACCTCGACCACGCCGGGGCCGCCTGGCGCCTGGTCGAAGACGGCGCGCCGGTGGTCTATGTCCACCCCAAGGGTGCTGCCCACCTGGTAGACCCCAGCCGGCTGTGGGAGAGCGCCGGCCGCCCCCAGAGCTCCTCCATC
>JALVWZ010000289.1:1246-1983 GCA_027023115.1 Thermaceae bacterium | reverse complement strand
GCAGAACGCGCTTGGAGAGGTCCTTGTCCATGCAGACGGCGCTGGCGGTCACGTCGGCGCCCACGTAAGGGAGGCCCAGCATCTCGAAGAAACCCTGGATGGTGCCGTCTTCGCCCCAGCGGCCGTGCAGTAGCGGAAAGGCTACGTCGTAGTCGCTCCACGCCAGCGGCGGCGGGAAGGGATGCTCACCGCGCTCGACCACGCCGGCGTCCAGCGCGTCAAGCGCCGCCGCCCCCAGCAGCCAGCGGCCATCCTTGGCTATCACGGCCACGTCGGCGTCGTAGGGAAGGGCCTCCAGAACGCCCTGCGCCGAAGAGAGCGAAACTTCGTGCTCACCCGAACGCCCTCCGGCAATTAGCAAGATTCTTTGCGGTTTCATCACCGTCAGGATACCGCGGCCGCAAACCACACGGGGGCGGGCCGCGGCCCGCCCCCGTGTTCGCTTGCGTTCAGCTCTTCAACTCGGGAAAGTCTTCTTCGTAGAACTCGCGCGGCGAACGCTCCTTCTTGCCCTTCTCCAGCGCCCGCAACTGCACCCGGCGGATCTTGCCGGAGATGGTCTTGGGCAGCTCGGAAAACTCCAGGCGGCGTACCCGTTTGTAGGAGGCCACCCGTTCGCGCATGAAGCTGAAGATGGCCAGCGCCGTCTCGCGCGTCGGCTCGTAACCCGGCGCCAGCACCACGTAGGCCTTGGGCACGCTCAGGCGGATGGGGTCGGGCGCCGGTACCACCGCCGC
>JALVWZ010000289.1:0-1236 GCA_027023115.1 Thermaceae bacterium | reverse complement strand
TCTTCGTCGCGCGCCGCCACGTCGCCGGTACGGTAGTAACCGCCCTCCATGACCGCCCGGGTTCTTTCCGGATCGTCGAGGTAGCCGAGCATCAGGCCCACCGGCGGCGGGTCCAGCTTGATGGCTATCTCGCCCTCGTCGGCCTCGTTACCGTCCACGTCCAGCAAAACGATGTTGTAGCCGGGCAGCGGTCGCCCCATCGAACCGGGCTTGAGGGGCTGGCCGGGGGTGTTGCCCACCTGGGCGGTGGTCTCGGTCTGGCCGTAGCCGTCGCGGATGGTCAGCCCCCAAGCCTTCTCGACCTGCTCGATTATCTCGGGGTTGAGCGGCTCGCCGGCGCTTACCAGGTCGTGCAGCTGCATCTTGTAAGAAGCCAGGTCTTGCAGCACGAACATCCGCCAGACCGTCGGCGGGGCGCAGAGGGTGTTGACCCCGTACTTTTCGACCGCCGCCAGGACGCTGGCTGGGTCGAAGCGGGCGCTGCGGTAGATGAAGACGGTGGCCCCGGCGTTCCAGGGGGCGAAGAAGTTGCTCCAGGCATGCTTGGCCCAGCCCGGGGAGCTGATGTTGAGGTGGATGTCGCCCGGCTCCATGCCCACCCAGTACATCGTCGAAAGGTGGCCGATGGGGTAGCTGATGTGGCTGTGAGCCACCAGTTTGGGCTTGGAGGTGGTGCCGGAGGTGAAGTAGAGCAAGAGCAGGTCGTCGGCTTTGGTCTCGCCCTCGGGGGTAAAGCCGGCCGGGGCGGCGTAGGCCTCGCTGAAGGGCGTCCAGCCCGGCGCCTCGCCGCCAACGCTGATCTGGAGCTGGCCGGCGGCCAGCCCGGCGAAGCGGTCGGTAACGCCCGCCTCGGCGATTATCGCCTTGACCTGGCCGCGCTCGAGGCGGTCTTTGAGGTCGTCCCCGGTCAGCAGGGTGGTGGCTGGGATGACCACTGCTCCCAGCTTCATCGCCGCCAGCATCGTTTCCCAAAGCGGCACGACGTTGCCGAGCATCAGCAGGATGCGGTCACCGCGGCCAATGCCCTGCGCCCGCAGAAAGTTGGCCACCCGCTCGGAGGCCTCTTTGAGCTCGGCGAAGCTGCGTTTTTCCTCGAGACCCGACTCGTCCACGATCCAAAGCGCCAGCGAATCGTTGCCCTCGGCCAGGGGATCAAAATAATCGAGCGCCCAGTTGAACTTCTGCGGGCGCGGCCAGTTGAAACCCCGGTAGGCGGTTTCGTAATCGCTACGATGT
>JALVWZ010000288.1 GCA_027023115.1 Thermaceae bacterium | reverse complement strand
AAGCTGGGGTCCAGGACCAATCCAGGAGTCGGCATGGAGGTGCTGCACTGGCTGCAGAAAGTTAAAAAGCTCCCTCCCCTTCGGGGAGGGCCGGGGTGGGGGTTTTGGAAAACGGCTCGTGGCTCGTGGCCTGTAGCTTGTGGAAGACTCGTAACGCGCCATCGCGCATGACGTACTCGATTCCAGCTACCCACTACGTACAACGCACTACGCATCACGTACTGCCCCTTCCCGGACCTTGTGAACAACGTATTGGGAAGTTACAGCTAGACTGTTGGAGTATGGGCCTCTTCGAAGCGTTGGGCGTTCTCTTTACCCTCACCGCCCTCTTCGCCTACCTCAACTACCAATACTTCAAACTGCCCACCCCCATCGGGGTAATGCTCGCCGGCTTGGTGTTTTCGCTGGCGCTGGTGGCGCTCGGCGGTCCGGCCGAGTCGTGGGCCCGCAGCCTGCTCACCGCCTTTCCGCTCGATCAGGTGCTAATGCAGGGAATGCTGGCCTTCCTGCTCTTCGCCGGCGCTTTGCACGTCAACCTGGAGGACCTGCAAAAGCGCTGGCCGTCTATTCTCATCCTGGCCACGCTGGGCGTGCTCATCAGTACCTTCGTGATCGGCGGCGGAGTTTACTATCTGGCTCGCTGGCTGGGAGTCGAGCTGCCCCTGGTATACGCCTTGCTCTTCGGCGCGCTAATCTCACCCACCGATCCAATCGCCGTCCTCGGCCTCCTCAAGAGGGCCGGGGTCCCCAAGGACCTGGAAGTGCTAATCGCGGGCGAGTCGCTCTTCAACGACGGCGTGGGGGTGGTCGTTTTTGCGGTAATCCTGAGCTTGGTCCACGCCGGTGGGCACGGCGCGGAGGCCTCGGCAGCGGCCGTGGCCGGCTTCTTCGTGCAGGAGGCGCTGGGCGGTCTGGCGCTCGGCTTGGCGCTGGGACTGGTGGCCTTCTATCTGCTGCGCCGCACCGACGACTACTCGGTCGAGGTGCTGATTACCCTGGCGCTGGTAACCGGCGGCTACGCCCTGGCCGCGCGGCTGCACACCTCGGGGCCGCTGGCGATGGTCGCCGCCGGTCTGCTAATCGGCAACCACGGGCGCGCATTGGCGATGAGCGAACGCACCCGCGAGCACCTCGACACCTTCTGGGAGATGACCGACGAGATCCTGAACGCCCTGCTCTTCGTCCTCATCGGCCTGGAGGTCCTGCTAATCCACTACACCCCCGGCTATCTGGAGCTGGCGGCGCTGGCCGTGCCGCTGGTGCTGGCGGCCCGTTTCGTAAGCGTAGGCCTGCCCATCGCGGCGCTGCGGCCGCTGCGCCACTTTGCCCCCTATACCGTGCGGCTGCTCACCTGGGGCGGCCTGCGCGGCGGCATCTCGGTAGCTCTGGCGCTGGGGCTGCCGCCCAGCCCGGAACGGAGCGTGATTCTGGCGCTGACCTACGGGGTGGTCGTCTTCAGCGTCCTGGTGCAGGGGCTGACCATCGGCCGCCTGGCTCGTTTTGCCGCCAGCCGTTAGCCGGCAACCAGCTCCCCGGCGAGAACGGTAGCCAGCGGGCGGGCGTAGGCGGCGGCGCTCTCGAGCGGGTCGCCGTCAAGGGCCACCAAGTCGGCGGCAAAACCCGGGGCAATCCGCCCCAGCTCGGCGGCGCGGCCCAGCGCCCGCGCCGCGACGCTCGTAGCTGCGCGCAGCACGTCGGGTAGGTCCAGGCCCAGCTCGGCCAGCAATTCCAGCTCGCGGGCCAGGTTGGGGTGGGGGTTTAGCGGCGTCCCGGCGTCGGTGCCGGCGGCGATGGCCACCCCGGCGCGGTAGGCCTCGAGGGTGTTGGCCTGGTGCCGCTCGGCTATTGGTCCGGTCTTGGCCACCATGAACTCGGGCACCCGCCCCCTGCCCCGCAAAATGCCGTCGGGCGCGGCCAGAGTGGGCACCAGGATGGTCCCCTGCCGCTCCATCAGCAAAAAGATCTCTTCGTCCCAGCCGTCGAA
>JALVWZ010000287.1 GCA_027023115.1 Thermaceae bacterium | reverse complement strand
TTTTCTGGGTGTGACTACGTGGTGCTGCCCTCCGGTTCCTGCACCACCATGGTGCGGGCCTACACCCCGGGGCTGTTCGAGGGCGACCGCCCCCACTACGAGGCGGCCCTCGACTTGGCTGGCAGAACCTACGAACTTTCCGAGTTCCTGGTCAAGGTCGTGCAGGTAAGCGACCTGGGGCGCGGCCTGGCAGGTATGCGCCTGGCCTACCACCACGGCTGCCACGTCAGCCGCGAGCTGGGTATTCGCGAGGAGCCGGTCAGCCTGCTCGAGGCCGCCGGAGCGGAGATAGTTCCCTGGGAAGCCGACAACGAGTGCTGCGGTTTTGGCGGCGTCTTTTCGGTCAAGAACGCGCCCGTCAGCCTGGCCATGGCCGACCGCAAGCTCGATACGCTGCCCGAGATAGACGCCCTTACCTCGGCCGACGGCGCCTGTTTGATGCACATGGCCGGCCGCGCCCGGGTGCGGGGGCTGGACGTCAAGGTGCGTCACCTGGCCAGCCTGCTTTGGGAGGCCCGCAATGGCTGAGGGCTACAAGGCCGCCGCCAAACGTGCCCTAGCCGAGCAGCCGCACGTGCGCGACTCGGTCACCAAGGCCACCCTCCACTTCAACGCCAACCGCGAGCGCGCCTACGGCGAGGTAGACGCCGAAGCCTGGCGCGGCTGGGCGGCCGCCGTCAAACGGCACCTGCTGGGCCGGCTCGACGAGTACCTGACCGAAGCGGAATCCCGCCTTAGCGCCGCCGGTGCGCAGGTCCATTGGGCCGAAAACGCCGCCGACGCACAGAAGATATTGGACGATTTGGTGGAACGCCACGGCGTACGCCGGGTCGTCAAGGGGAAGAGCATGCTCAGCGAGGAGGTGGAGGTCAACCACCACCTCGAGCGCAAGGGGGTCGAGGTCTTCGAGACCGACCTGGGCGAGTACATCATCCAACTGGCGGGCGAACCCCCCAGCCACATCGTGGGGCCGGCGATCCACAAGGGCCTCGAGGAAATCCGCGCCCTCTTCCACAAAAAGCTCGGCACCCGCCCGGACGCCAGCCCCGAAGAGCTGGCCGCCGCCGCCCGCAAGGTGCTGCGCGAGGCGTTCTTGACCGCCGACATGGGTATTTCCGGGGCCAACTTCGTGGTGGCCGAGACCGGCACCGTAGTCCTGGTCGAAAACGAAGGCAACATCCGCCTCAGCACCAGCGCTCCCCGGGTTCACGTGGCGCTGGTGGGAATCGAAAAACTGCTGCCGCGCGCGGCCGACCTGGAGGTCTTCTTGCAGCTATTAGCGCGCGCCGCCACCGGTCAGAAGATAGGCACCTTCGTGAGCCTCATCCAGGGGCCGCGCCGCGCGGACGAGCCCGACGGCCCCGAAGAATTGCACGTCATCTTCGTGGACAACGGCCGCTCCAGCGTTCTGGCCGACGGCGAGATGTACGAAGCGCTTTCCTGCATCCGCTGCGGCGCCTGTCTGAACGCCTGCCCGGTCTACCGGCAGACAGGCGGCCACGCCTACGGCCAAGTCTACTCAGGCCCCATCGGCATCGTCCTGACGCCCGGTCTCAAGGACCCGGCGTTGGCGGCCGAGCTGGGCTACGCTTGCAGCCTCTGCACCGCCTGCGCCGACGTTTGCCCGGTGCGCATCCCGCTGCCCAAGCAGATCCTCGCCTGGCGGAGGCGCAGCGTCGAGCGCGGTCTGGCGCCAGCCGCCGAAAAACTAGCCTTTACGGGCTACGCGGGTATGGTCACGCGGCCGCACTTTTACAAGCTGGGCGGCAAGCTGCTGCGCCTTGGGCGGGGGCTGACAGGCGCTCCCTGGCTACCGGTACTGGGAGCCTGGGCCAGTGGCCACGGCCCGTTGGAGCCGAGCCCCAAGAGCTTCCGCGAGATCTGGGAGGAGGAGTTGGGCGATGAGTGAGGCCCGCCGGCGGATCCTCGAGCGGGTGCGCCATGCTTTGGAAAGGCGTTGGCCGCCGGAACTGCCCGGGTCGCCCTGGCGA
>JALVWZ010000286.1 GCA_027023115.1 Thermaceae bacterium | reverse complement strand
CGTCCACCGAGCCGTTGAGAACCGCCAGCACCGCGGCGTCGTGCTTGCCGGCGAAGACCTGCTTGCCAAAGAAGGTGTCGGGGTTGATCCCCTTGGCCAGCAGCGCCGCCCGCGGGAAGACGTAACCGGCCGCCGAGTTGGGGTCTACCCAGGCGATGGTCTTGCCCTCGAGGTCGGCGATGGTGTTGTAGCCCGAGTCTTTACGAACGATGATCGCGCTCCAGTAGTAGGCGTTGCCAAAGCGAACGCTCTTGAGCAGCACCTTGGCGCCGGCCTCGCGCGAGGCGATGACGTAGCCGTCGGGCGGGAAGAAGGCAAAGTCGAGGTTGCCCGAGCGCATGGCCTCTACCAGGCCGCGGTACTCGGTGGGCAGAAAGACTTCTACCTCCACCTGTCCGCCCAGCTGGTCCTCAATGAAGTCGGCGATCGCCTGCGCCGCCTGGGAGAGCTGATCGGAGTTCTGGGTGGGGTTGAAGCCGATGCGAACCTTGAGGGCGCCCTGCGCCATCACGCCGGTTAGGCCCAGCAGGACCATGAGAAGAACCAGTAGTCTTTTCATATCGCCTTCACTCTAACACGGCCGGGGGCGTTTCGCGCCATACTTCTGCCAAACTCGCTTTCAAGCAAGAATAGCGATGCGCGCGGTGAAAAGTTAAGGTTTACTGGACAGAAGTATTAATTCTTAATATCATAGGTTTTGAACGTTGGGTATGTCAACGCCGCCTTTGGAAAGGAAGTGCGCTGAGAGCGATGACCTTGAATTTCGTTCGTATCGCCTACGCCTATGACCGTACTCGTTATCATCCGCCGGAGGTTTCGGGCAAGATAGCCACCGCCATCGTTGCGCCGGTGGAGGAGGCGTTTCGGGAACCGGCTTTCTTGGAGCTGGGCGTGGGGACCGGCCGGGTGGGGGTGCCCATCGTGGCCCGCGGTTACCGTTTCGTGGGCGTGGACGTAAACCCCTCGATGCTGGAGGTCATGCGCTACAAGATAGCCGGCGTGGGGCGCAAGGTGAAGCTGCTCGAGGCCGACGCCCGCAGCCTCCCCTTCGAGCGCGGCAGCTTTCACGCGGTCATCGGGGTTCACTTCTGGCACTTGGTCGAAGACTGGCAAAGAGCCCTCTTGGAGGCGTTCCGGGTGCTGGTGCCCGGCGGGTTCCTCTTCGAAGGGTGGGATACGACCACCGCCGCCAGCGAAGACTGGCGCATTCAGGATAAGTGGCGGGAGATACTGAATGAACTCGGCTTCCAGCTCGAGCGCGGCCGCCACCAACGGCGACTGGCGGAGGTGCGCCAGGCCATGGAGCGGATCGGCCTGGAGCCCGAAGAGATAACCGTGGCCGAGTGGGTGGAAGACCGCAGCCCCCGCCAGAGCCTGGAAATACTGGGCGAACGTCTGTACTCCTTTACCCAGAGCGTACCCGAAGACGTTTTCCACGCGTCCCTGGAGCGCCTGTGGGAATGGGCCCGCGACACTTACCCCGACCTCGACCAGAGCTACCCCATTCCCTGGAGCTTCGTCATGCGCCGTACCCGCCTACCGGAGTGAGCGCGGTTGACGCGGCGGCGGCCGGCTGCATAATATGTAGGCGGCTTTGGGGCGTCGTCTAAGGGCAGGACAGCGGTCTTTGGAACCGCCGGTCGTGGTTCGAATCCACGCGCCCCAGCCATTTTTGTTTTTATTATTACCTGCTTGTGCATTTTACTCATAGAATCGTGTGTTGTAGTCGTAGCGTAAGAACTGGTGGGCAGCCATGGACGAACCGATTCGAGAAGCATTGACGATTACGCCAAACGCCACATTGAAGGCCTATCTGGATCTGGTATTCGAAGACGCCGGGCTCAAAGTCGCCAGCGTCGCCACTCTTCGCGAGGGCCTGGAATACCTTAAGTCCCACACTCCCGCCATAATCGTACTCGACGACCTGCACGAAAACGGCCTCGACTCGGCTGGCTTCATCTGGCGCATCAAGCGCGTCAAGCGCCTCAAGAAAACGCCCACCA
>JALVWZ010000285.1 GCA_027023115.1 Thermaceae bacterium | reverse complement strand
GGCCCGGAGGTCTATTTGGAGGGTCTGGGCGCGGCCACGGGGAGGATGAGTTTTGGCGCGGAATGGGGCGGCGCTATCAGCTACGGCGGTGAGCAGCCGGACGGACTCGCGTTCGCGGCCACTCTGAGCAAGAATCACGACGCCTCCGCGACGGTCAGATTCAAAGACCTGGAAGTTCTCGAACTCGACTACGATCACCTGGCGAACGTAGTTTCCGCTGCTTTCGACGGCGAGGTCAAAGGCGGCGGTTGGCTCGACCTGGGCAGGCAGGAGTACGACCTCGAGGCGCGCTACGGTAGCCGCGCTGCCGAGGCCTATCTGCGCCTGCACGGGACCGGCCAGGTCTGGCGGGGCGGCGGCTTCTTGGTTGGCTACCAGGGCCTGCCGCAGGCCGGCCCGGTCAGCCTGCAGGGCAACGGCGCGCGTTGGTCCGCGGTCTGGGCGGCTCCGCTGACCGTGCGCCTGAGCGGCGAAGGCGCGCACATCGGCGAGTTGAGCCTTTTCGGGGCCACCAGGATGGGTAGCGTAGCCCGCGACCTGGGCTGGTTGCGCAGCGACCTGAGCTATCGCACGGGCAAGTACGCAGGCGAGCTCAAAGCCAGCGGACCGGGCTGGTGGGTGCGCCTTGATGGTGCCGGCTCGCGGGCGACCGCCATGGGCGACTTGTTTGGTTTTGACCTTTCTGGTTCATTGGATCCGAACGCCGGGCTCGACCTGGCGCTCGAGGGCGAGCGCGGCTGGGGGCCGAGCCGCCTTAACGTGAGCGCCCGCGCCAGCGGTCGGCTGCTGGAGCCCGTGCTGCAATCGAGTCTTCTGCTCACGGGTAGCGGCGGCGCCAAGGTGGAGGGCCGCTTCGATTACGACCGCGAGCGCAGCTGGCGGCTCGCGGCCAGCGGGCCGGGCCTAAAGCTGCGCGCGGGCGCCGCCGGCAGCGAGTTAAAGGCCGAGCGCTTCGACCTGGCTCCGTTTACCGGCGTTCCCCTCCTATTGGACGCCCAAGGTTCCGGGCCCACCAGCACGCTGGCGCTGGCGCTGCGGGTCTACGACGCCGCGGGGCGGACCGACCTACGCGGCAGTTTTACGCTGCCGGAGGCGTCATTACGGCTGGCTGGCGGCTTTTTTGGCGGACGGGCCGAGATAGCGGAAGAGGGCGGCGTCTGGCGGCTGGACCTGGACCACCCTTTGGCAAAAGGGGAGATCGTCTATCACCAAGGCTGGAGCGGCGGTCTGGACGTGGACCTGCCCGTGGGCAGTGGAGGACTGCGTGGGCGGCTGGACGCGGCGAAGGCGAGCCTGAAGCTCTCCGGCTACGGCGGCTACCAGGGCGGCCTCGAGCTTGGTCTGAACCCATTGCGCCTCGACGCCGAGTTGCGGGGGCGGAGTTTTGCGCTCGAGTCCAACCTGAGGCGACTCGGCGGGGTGTGGGCCGGCGACCTCAGCCTGGACCTGCCCGGCTGGGGCGGGGTGCACGTCAGCGGAGACGGCGAAGAGCTGAATATTCACGGCAGCGCCGGCCTCCAGCCGCTGCGGGGAGAGCTGCAGAGCAACCCCTGGTCGCTTTCCTGGAGTTACGACGGGCCCTTACCGCGGGGCTTGGGCAGCCTCAGCGCGGCCGGCGAGTTCCCGGGCGAGTGGCTGCGGGGTGAGTGGCGCTATGGCGGTTTGTGCTGGCAGTTGCGTGGAGTTGGGGCCGAACTCGCGGCCAGCGCCCCCGGGGCAGAGCTAAAAGCGCGCGCCGGCGGCCTGGAAGCCAAGCTGGAGGGTCTCGAGCTGGCCGGCCTGCCGGTATCCGGCAGCGCCAAGGGTCCTTGGAAAAAAATACACTTTGACTTGAGCGCGGCTGGATTGCGGCTGGAAGGGGTGTGGGGTGAGCCGGCCGAGGTGCGGGTCAGCGGTTGGCTGGCAGGCCGCCTGCGGCGGGCTGCAGGCGTTTGGAGCGGCGAGCTGCACGCCGCGGACGCCCGCTTGGTGGCTTCCGGCAGCGGTTTGCTGCCACGGTTGCAAGGCGA
>JALVWZ010000284.1 GCA_027023115.1 Thermaceae bacterium | reverse complement strand
GTTGCCGCCCTGCCGGTGGGGATCCAGAGCAGGGCGTAGAGGACGGTCCAGACCAGCTGGGCCAGCATTCCCCAAACGCGCATCTTTTCCTGCCAGCGGGCCTTTTTGAGCCCCTCATCGCCGAGAGCTTCGTAAATCTGCGCCAGTGCCGGGTTTTGCATGGTCGCCTCCTAGGGGTGCAGGTGCTTCTCCAAGAACGCTTCCGCCTTGCGGAAGAATAGGGGCCGGTTCTCGGCCTTCACGAAACCGTGCCCCTCGTCGGGGTACTCGCCGTACTCGACCGGATTGCCGGGGGTCTTTGGCGTCGCTACTACCCACCAGAGCCGGGGGCCTGCGCCGTGACCGTGGTATTTAGGCGCGCGCACGCCGGCGGGCCCTGGCGGCGCGACTTCCCGGTTTGGCATGACCCCATTTTATAGCTCCCGTCGTTTGGGTATTGACTAGTGCACTAGGAAAGTAGTACACTATGCCACGTGGAGGTGAGCTGCTTGTGGAAGATAGAACCCGAAAAGGGGCCGATCTACGCCCAGATCGCCGCGGAGGTGAAGCGCATGCTGGCCCGCGGTGAGCTGCGGCCGGGAGAAAAGTTGCCTTCGGCGCGGGCGCTGGCCGAGGAGGCGCGGGTGAACCCCAACACGGTGGTGCACGCTTACGCCGAGCTGGAGCGCGAGGGTGTTACCGAAACGCGTCGCGGTCTGGGGACTTACGTGCGCGCCGACGTGGACGTAGCGGCCATTCGCCGCCGCGAGCTGGAGGCGGCGGCGCGCGAGTATCTGCGCACGGTGCGCTCGCTGGGGCTGGACCCGCGGGCGGCCGCGAAGGTTTTGGAGGAGGTGGACGATGCTGGTTGAACTGACGGGCGTTACCCGCCGCTTCGGCAAGACGGTGGCGGTGGACGGGCTTTCGCTGGCGCTGCCCTCCGGGGAAGTGGTGGGCCTCTTGGGCACCAACGGCGCTGGCAAGTCTACCACCCTCAAGCTGATGGCCGGCCTGCTCTACCCCGACGCGGGCAGCGTTAGCCTGGAAGGGCGCGAACCGCGCCGGGCGCGGGGCGAGATAGCCTTTTTGCCGGAGCGCGGGCAGATGTACGACTGGCTCGACCCGAAGGGCGCCGCGGGGCTCTTTGGCACTCTCTACTCCGACTTCAGGCCAAAACGGTTTTACGAGCTGCTGGAGCAGCTGGAGGTGCCGAGCCGCAGCCTGAGCCAGATGTCTAAGGGGCAGCGGGCTCGCTTCTTGCTGGCGGCCACGCTGGCCCGCAAGGCGCGGCTCTACCTGCTCGACGAACCGCTGGGCGGGGTGGACCTGATCACCCGCGACCGTATTCTGGCGGCGCTGGTGAGCGAGTGGCGTGAAGACGCCACCTACCTGCTCTCCACCCACGAGGTGGCCGAGGCCGAGGGCATCTTCGACCGCGCCGTCTTCATGAAGGAGGGGCGGGTGGTGCTCAACGTTTCGGCAGAAGAACTGCGCGAGCGCGGCCAGAGCGTGGCCCAGGCTTTTCGGGAGGTGCTGGCATGAACCTTGTCACCCTGGAAATACGCAAGCACCGCACGCTAATCATCGCTTTATCGCTGGTGGCGTTTTTGTGGGCGGCCTGGATGGTGCGCGAGCTCCTCAGCGGCGAGGCGCTGCTGACGCTGGCGCTCAACCTGGGTTCTCTGTCGCTGCTGGGGTTGGTGGGGATCTTGGTTCCCATCGTGCTGGCCCGCAGCCTCGGCAGCGAGGCGGGCGGCCCGCTGGCGTTCTTGCTGACCAGCACCCGCAGCGGCTGGGCGCACGTACTGGCCCGCAGCGGCGTGGCCCTGACGACGCTGGCGGTTTACTACGGCGTGCTGGCGGCGGTTAGCGCCTGGGTGGCGAGCTCTCTGGGCGTCAGCTACGACGCCTGGGTTCCCTGGGCGGCCTGGGGGTACGCCATGGTCGCCATCGCGGCGCCGACGGTTTTTTTGGCCATCGTCTACGGAATGCTGGTGGCCGCCTACCGGCCCGGGCGTGGCGGCCACCAGCAT
>JALVWZ010000283.1 GCA_027023115.1 Thermaceae bacterium | reverse complement strand
GACCCTGCTCCACGAGCTGCGCCACCACGTCGAGAGCCTGGCCTGGCGCGACGACCTGATCCGGGAAGACCTGCGCCAGCTGGCCGAGCTGAAGCGAAGGCGCTAGCCGGCGCCCTGCGGGCCGGGTTTGCTCACGCCGGCTTTCACTTAATATCCGGTCCGTTTTCGCTCGTCGGAATCAGGTCCTTGTATAGGGCTATCAGGTTGACGCCAACGGTGACGAGCTCGCGCGATACGGCAAAGTTGGTATGTTGCCGCGCGAAGAACGAAGGATAGGCAATTGCGTTGACCCCGCTTGCAAAAGCGGCTTTTGCGAGTCGTTGCGTTTTGACGGGCAGGCCCTGCCGTTGCCGATCAATGTAAGGCCCAAACAAATCCTCGTCGTCCAGCCCCAGGCGCTCGCGGCACGGTCGGTCGAGCCACAACACCCGCGGCAGGTCGAGTAGCACGGGAACGATGACGAGCGGCGTTATTTGTTGCAAAAGCCTGAAACCGGTCAGCGCCCCGGCCAGGTCGACCCCGTAGCGCGACTCCTTGAAAGCAATTGCCGGATCGGCGGAAAGGTAGACGACGTTCACGCCCACTGGATTGTAACGGCCGCCCTTCATCGCGGCCCCCACGCCGCTCAATAGCTCCTCCGCCGGATAATGGTGCGGCGGCCGGGCAGAGCAAAAAGCCAAAATGCCCTTGGCCGGGCGAACGCATTCACCAGCCGCGGCGATTACCTGCCGAAAGTAGTCACCCGGGTTGGCCTCGCTCACGCGAAGGGCTCTCCCCGCCGCACCATCACGGCGGCGGCCAGCACCTCCTGCGCCCGCCCCTGCTCGATTAGGTCGAGCGCCGTCGGATTGCCTTTGCCCCAAAACTCGCTGGGTGTTTTGAGCCAGGCGACGGCGGCATCGTAATCGCCAAAGGCCGCGTGTAGGTTTTGCAAAATTGCTTCGATGGTGGCGGCGCGAGCCTGGATGCGGTTCGAGTCGGGGTTGCGCGACACCGTGGACGGAGCCACGCCCAGCATCCGGGCCGCGCGGGCGGGGCTGACTCCAAGCGTTGCGGCAATGCGCTGCGCGTCTAGCAGCTTGCTCTGAGGGTCGCGCAGGGACATATTGGGCGCGCTGGGTATGGTTGGACTGTTGATCATGGCTGACTCCTCGAGAGGCATCCGCCTCTTTATGCTATTGTACAGCAAAGAAATCGCAAATATCCAGCAATAAGAGCTAAAAGCTTCGGGGCGCTAGCTGCAGCGTTAGGGCACGTTGTTCACGCCACCCCCAGCCGCAACGAGCGTCTTCCCTCGCCATCCCAGCGAAAGCTGTGGCCCAGGACCAGTTCGGGGGTCGGTATGGAGGCACTGCACTGGCTTTCGGCCATCTTCCCCGTAGGGGCGGACCCGCGTGTCCGCCCGAACCGCGCGGAGACGTGAGTACACCTGTAGCTGTAGTCCATAAACAAATCTCCCTCCCCTTCGGGGAAGGCCGGGGTGGGGTTTGGAAAGCGGCTTGCAGTCTTTAGCTCGCGGCCCGTGGAAACACCGCAATACGTTGCCTAGCCCGCTTCCAATGAGGCTTACCCCCTCCCACACCCAGCCTCCTACAACCTAATCACCACCTACCACGTCCGCCTCCTACCAGAGGCGCCTGGTGAACAAGGTGTTGGGAAGGTGCAGTTAACTGGTCTTGACGCAGCGCAGGCGTTCGTCAACGGCGACGCTTTCCCTGCGCAGCAACTGCAACGTCACCTCGGGATGTCGCGGCTTGATGAGGTAGTTGCGCGTAAACGGCAGGAGCGCCGAAGGAACCTTTAGCAGCGGAAAAGAGCCCTTTTCGTACCAATCGTCTCCCAGGCGCTGGGTGGCGGCGACGTTGCCGTTTGCGAGGAAGTGGCGGACGCTGGCTGAGTCGATGCTCTCCATTCCTGATGCGCGGATACGAAACTCGATGAGCACCACGTTTTCCAGGGCGTCATCGTGGGCTAGCAGCTCACAGAGCGCCAGCGCCGGGTGTTCCGAGGCATAG
>JALVWZ010000282.1 GCA_027023115.1 Thermaceae bacterium | reverse complement strand
ATCGGCTACCGCGCCAAGATGCAGGGCGACAAGATCGAGCTCTCCATCGGCTTTAGCCACCCGGTGTTCATCACCGCTCCCGAGGGGATTACCCTCGAGGTCCCCGAACCCACCAAGATTCGCGTTTCGGGCATCGACAAGCAAAAGGTGGGCCAGGTTGCGGCCAACATCCGCGCCATCCGGCCGCCCGACGCTTACCACGGCAAAGGCATTCGTTACGCGGGCGAAGTCCTGCGGCTCAAGCCCGGCAAGGCCGGCGTCACCGGAGGTTAGCAGTGGCCAGGTTGAGTACGTATCAGCGTCGCATGTACCGCACCCGCAAGCGGGTCAAGCGTTCCGGCCGTCCGCGGCTGACCGTCTACCGCAGCCTCAATCACATCTACGCCCAGATCATCGACGACGAGGCGGGGCGCACCCTGGCGGCCAGCTCGACGCTGGCGCTGAAGGTGAACGGCAACAAGACCGAAGCGGCCAAGCAGGTCGGCGCCGACATCGCCAAGAAGGCGGTCGAAAAAGGCATCAAGCAGGTCGTCTTCGACCGCGGCCCCTACAAGTACCACGGCCGCGTCAAGGCGCTCGCCGAGGCCGCCCGTGAAGCGGGCCTGGAGTTCTAGAGGAGGACGGCATGCCAGAAACCGACTTTGAAGAGAAGATGATCAAAATCCGCCGTACCGCCAAGACCTACAAGGGCGGCCGTCGCTTCCGCTTTGGGGCGTTGGCCGTGGTCGGTGACCGTCAGGGACGGGTCGGCGTTGGTCTCGGTAAGGCCAAGGAGGTGCCGCTGGCGGTGCAGAAGGCGCAGAACATCGCCCGCCGCAACCTGATCGAGGTTCCGCTCGAGAACGGCACCATTCCCCACGAGATCGAAGTAGTCTACGAAACCAGCCGCGTCATCCTGCGCCCCGCCGCTCCCGGCACCGGCGTCATCGCCGGTAAGGTGCCGCGCGCCATCTTGGAGCTGGCCGGCGTGACCGACATCCTCACCAAGGTGCTCGGCAGCCGCAACGAAATCAACGTTGCCTACGCCACCATCGAAGCGCTCAAGCAGCTACAGACCTGGGACCAAGTCAAGAAGATGCGGAAGGAGGAAGCATAATGGGCACCATCCGCGTCAAGCTCGTGCGCAGCCCCATCGACTACCCCAAAGACCAAAAGGCCACCCTGCGGGCGCTCAAGCTCACCAAGATGAACCGTGAGCGCGAGCTCCCCGACAACCCGGCGGTGCGGGGGATGATCCGCAAGGTGGAGCACCTGGTTCAGATCGTCGAGGTGAAAGAATGAAGATCTCCGACCTGAAACCCAATCCCGGGGCGGCCAAGCGCAAAAAGCGCGCCGCCCGCGGCCCCGGCAGCGGCCTCGGCAAGACCGCCGGTCGCGGCCACAAGGGCCAGAAGTCGCGTTCCGGCGGCCTCAAGGACCCGCGCCGCTTTGAGGGCGGCCGCTCCACCCTGATCATGCGCCTGCCCAAGCGGGGCATGCGCGGGCAGGTTCCCGGCGCCATCAAGCGCCCCGAGTACCAGACCGTCAACGTCGCCCGCCTGGCGGAGCGTTTTCCCGAGGGAGGCGAGGTGACCCCCGAGCTGATGGCCCGTGCCGGACTGATCCGCAAGGCCGACGGTTTGGTCAAGGTCCTCGGCCACGGCGAGATAGAGGTGGCCCTCAAGGTTTCCGCTCACGCTTTCTCGAAGAGCGCGGCGGCGAAGCTCGCGGCCGCGGGAGGCGAAGCGCTCACCATAGGGGCCGCTGCGGGCGAGGAGGCGTAAGATGCTGCGGGCATTTAGGGACGCCTTCGTTGTCCCGGAATTGCGGCAGCGCCTCTTCTTTACCCTGATCATGCTCGCCGCCTACCGGCTGGGGACGTACATCCCCACGCCGGGGGTGGATCCGGTCAAGATCTCCAACTTCCTGGGTTCGGCGGCCGGCGGCGTATTCGGCATCATCAACCTCTTCTCGGGCGGCAACTTCAGGCAGTTCTCGATCTTCGCCCTGGGCATCATGCCCTACATCACCGCGGCGAT
>JALVWZ010000281.1 GCA_027023115.1 Thermaceae bacterium | reverse complement strand
TGCCGACCACCAGCAGGAAGGTGACCGCGGGCCGCAGCAGCGGCAGGGTAACGTAGCGCAGCGCCTGGCGCGGAGTGGCGCCGTCCACCCAGGCGGCCTCCAAGAGCGAGCGGGGGATGGACTTCAGGCTGGCCGAAACCACCAGCACCCCGTAGCCGAGATAGCGCCAGAGGGTAAAGGCCACAACCAATAGGAGCGCCCAGAAGGGCTCGCGGTCCCAGGCGGGCACCACCAGCCAGCGGGCCAGGGGGCTGCTTTCGGGAATCAGCGTGTAGAGCAGGGTTTGCAGGGCGCCGTACTCGGGCGAGAGCAGGGTGTACCAGCTGACCGCCGCCGCCGAGAGGGTGACCAGGCCGGGCAGGAAGAGAAGCCCCTTTACCCAACGCTCGTAGCGCTGCCCCTCGAGCGCCAGCGCCACCAGCAACGAGAGCGCCAAGAAGCTGGGCAGCGTTATCAGGGCAAACTCCAGCGTCACCCAGAGACTGTGCCAGAACGCCGGGTCGGTCAGCAGCTCGCGGTAGTTGGCGAGCCCAATCGGGTGGGGCCGGGAAAGGCCCGACCAGTCCCAGGTGGAAAAGCGGACCACCTCAAGGAAGGGGTAGAGCCCAAAGACGGCCAGCACCAATAGCGAGGGCGCCAGCCCCATCCAGGAGGGTTTGAACCGTAACCTGCGCACGCCCCTGGCTACCAGAGGTAGAGCAGACCGGCCCGGAACAGGTCGCGGTCGTTAGTTACCAGGTCCACGGCGAACTGGTCGTAGTAGAGGCGAACCCCCAGCTCGTAGCTGAACAGCGAGGCCAGCAGGCTGCTCTTGGGAAAGTAGCCAAGCCCCAGACCGGCGCTGAGCGCCCCCGAGAGCGGCCCCATGTTGGGCAGGTCCCAGCTGAGGTCGCCGCCCAGGTAGCCTCCGAACGAACCGGGGCTGGCATAGCGCATCTCGCCGTAGAGCCCGACGGCCATGAACTGGCCGCCTACCGCCAGGCTGGGCAGCAGCAGCAACTTGCCGGCGGCGCTGACCCCGAGGCGCGGGTAGCGCACCTCCAAATCGAGCCCGCTGTCCATTCCCAGCGGCGCGAAGGGCAGCACCGCCCCCACGGTCAGCTCGCCAGCCGTAGGGTACGCGTACCCCAGGCCAAAGCTGTTCTCCGGATATGCCGGCGTGCTGGCCAGCGCCCAGCCGAGAACGATAAGGGCAATGAACCATAGCCTTTTCATATGTTTCCTCCCTGGTTCCATCATACGGGGCGGTTCCTGCGCACCGCGCCCGAAACGGCCGCCGTGCGTTCCCTTTTGGTATACTTTTCTTGAGCAACTATTCGAAAGGTGGTGCCGGAATGCCCAAGGACGTTCTGCTGGCGGTCGTGTTCATAAACCTGGCGCTGGTCTTTTATACCGCCGGTGTCTGGTGGGAGCGACTGGCCGGCAAGCTGCGCCCCGCGCACCTGGCACTATTTTGGGCCGGTTGCGCCGCCGACGGCCTCGGCACCGAGATGATGTACCGGATCCTCGGCCACTTCGAACTCAGCGTCCACGGCGTCACCGGCATCGCGGCGCTGGCGCTGATGCTGGTCCACGCCCTCTGGGCCAGCTGGGTCGCCTGGCGGGGTAGCCCCGCCGCCAAGCGCCGCCTCCACCGCTTCAGCGTTTTCGTTTGGACCATCTGGTTGATTCCCTACTTCAGCGGCTACTTTTTGCAGATGAAAGCTCGCTGACCCCGCCGCCGGCGCGCTATACTGATGATGCGATTAGGAGCGATTGGGTCGATATTTATGAGTCTGAACTGGTTTTTGCTGGGTTTACACGGATTTGCGGCGCTGGCGCTGGTTGCGCTGGCGCTCGTGCGGCGGCGCTTTTTACTGGGCTGGATGGCGCTGGCGCTGGCTTTCATGGGCCTGGGGCTGGCGGTGGAGCCGCCGCTTGGATTGGTGATGTACGGCGGCGGGTTGTTGGGGCTGGTGGCGCTACTGGCCCGCTTTTCTCGTTACCAAAGCAGCCACGCGCTGCGCCTGTTGCTGGACCCAGAGGGCGTCCTACG
>JALVWZ010000280.1 GCA_027023115.1 Thermaceae bacterium | reverse complement strand
GAACTTAAGAGCTTCGTGGCCAGCGTGCTCGGCGGGCTCGGCAACCCCACCGGTGCTTTGTTGGGCGGCATCATCCTGGGCCTCATCGAGGGGTCGGTGGCGCCTTTCATCCAAATAAGCTGGACCAACGTCATCGAGTTCGTGATCTTCGTGCTCATCCTGCTCTTCTTCCCCACCGGGCTCTTCGGAGGTAGGAAATGAAGGCCTTAAAGAGCCCCTTCTTCTGGATCATCATCGCGGTTTCGCTCCTCTACGCCGTTTACCCCAAGTTGGGGAACAACATCACCCTGCGCGAAACCCTGGTTCTTTCGGCCATCTACGTCATCCTGGCCACCAACCTGAACCTGATGATCGGCTACACCGGTTACGTCAACTTCGGCTCCATCGTCTTCTTTGGTCTGGGGGGCTACCTGACCCTTTGGCTGATTGGTGGTTATGGTTGGAACCTTTACGCGGCGGTGCTCTTTGCCGGCGTGGTTACCAGCCTGCTTACCCTGGCGCTGGGGTTTGGCATCCTGCGACTGCGCGGGGCTTATTTTGCCCTGGCGACCATCGGCGTGAACGAAGCGGTGAAGGACTTCGTTTCCAACTTTGACAAGTGGGGCGGTTCGGAGGGCATCTTCCTGCCGTTTTCGACTTACAAGTCCATGGGGGGCGCCATACACGCGCTCTGGACCGTTTACTTCTTGATCGTCGGGGTGATGGCGCTCTCGCTGTTGCTCTCCTGGTTCATCAAGCGCTCCAAGTTTGGTTTGGGACTTTTCGCGATCCGCGAGGACGAGGACGCAGCCATAGTTCTGGGAGTGAAGGCGCCCGTCTACAAGGCAATCGCCTACAGTATTTCGGCCTTCCTGCCGGCGGTGGCCGGCGGCCTCTACTTTTTCAAGAACGGCTCGATAGTGCCGGAGGAGGCGTTCAACCTGCACCTTTCCATCGAGTCGATCGTCATGGTCATGCTCGGCGGCCAGGGTACGGTGACCGGCCCCTGGGTGGGCGCGTTCCTCTATGAGCGGTTGCGCGGCCTGCTGCTGACCACTCCCAGCCTCTCGAACTTCCACCTGGTCATCGCCGGCGTGCTGCTGCTCTTGATCATCCTCTTTGCTCCCGGCGGTCTGATGGGCTGGCTCTACAAGCGCTGGGCGCGCGTAAGGGGGGTGCTGGAATGAGCACACCCATTTTGGAAGTCAAGAACGTCACCATGACCTTTGGCGGCCTGACGGCTGTCGACGACGTTAGCTTTAGCATGATGGAGGGCGAGATCCTCGGCCTCATCGGCCCCAACGGCGCCGGTAAGACCACGCTCTTCAACGTTATCAACGGCGTTTACAAGCCTACCAAGGGCAACGTCGTCTTTAGGGGGCGGGACATAACCGGCCTGCCGCCTTATGACGTGGTCCGCCTGGGCCTGGCGCGGACCCACCAGATCGTCAAGCCGCTCAACGAGATGACGGTGCTCGAGAACGTGGTGGTGGGGGCCTGCTTTGGCGCCGAGAACCTGGGGCTCGAGCCGGCCCAGTACGTGGCCGAAGAGGTGCTCGAGTTTACCGGCCTTTTGCAGATGAAAGACGAGCTGGCCGGCAAGCTCAACATCGCCCTCAAGAAGCGGCTGGAAGTGGCCCGGGCGCTGGCGGCCAACCCGCGGTTGCTGCTCTTGGACGAGGTGCTGGCCGGCCTCAACCCCAGCGAGGTGGCCAAGATGCTCGACGTCATCCGCAGCATCCGTGACCGCGGCATCTCCATTCTGATGATCGAGCACATCATGCAGGCCATCATGAGCCTCTCCGACCGCATCGTGGTCCTCAACTTTGGTCAGAAGCTGGCCGAAGGCACCCCCGACGAAGTGGCCAACGACCCGCAGGTTATCGAGGCCTACCTGGGCGACCCGGAAATGGCCAAGCGCATCCTGGAGGAGGAAGAAGCATGAGCGCTCTGCTGGAGCTAAACGGAGTAGAAACCGGCTACGGCGAGGTGCAGGTCCTCTGGGGCGTGAGCATGGCCGTCGAGCAGGGCCGCATGACCACCCTGGTGGGGGCCAACGGCGCCGG
>JALVWZ010000279.1 GCA_027023115.1 Thermaceae bacterium | reverse complement strand
TGAAGAAGCGTTCCTGGTTCGTATCCCTGCTGTTCTATCTGCTGCTGGCGCTCATCTTCGTCTACCTGATCTTCCCCTTCTACTGGGCCATCGTCAGCTCTCTCAAGAGCCCGCAGGAGCTCTTCGAGACCCCGGTGCGGTACTGGCCGGCGCATCCCCGCTGGCAAAACTACGTGGAGGTCTTTACCCAACAGCCCTTTGGCCGCAACCTGCTCAACTCCACCATCGTCGCCGGTCTGACTACGCTGCTTTCGCTCTTCATTGGCTCCACCGCCGCCTACGCCCTCGGCCGCTTCCGTTTTGCTGGTAAACACACCGTTTTCTACGCGGTCCTTTCGGTCTCGATGTTTCCACAGATAAGCGTTTTGGGCGGGATGTTCGTGCTCATCCGCAGCCTCGGTCTCTACAACACCTGGTGGGCGCTGATCCTGGCCTACATGATCTTCACGCTGCCCTTCACCATTTGGGTGCTGACCAGCTTTATCCGCGAGATACCGCGGGAGCTCGAAGAAGCCGCCTACGTGGACGGCGCCAGCCCCGGCCAGGTGCTGCGCATCGTCCTCCTGCCACTGATGGCTCCGGGGCTGGTGACCGCGGGGCTGCTGGCGTTCATTCAGGCCTGGAACGAGTTCCTCTTTGCCCTGACCTTCACCATCGACAACTCGGCCCGCACCGTGCCGGTGGCCATCGCCCTCTTTAGCGGGGCCAGTCAGTACGAGCTGCCCTGGGCGCAGATCATGGCCGCCTCGGTGATCGTCACCGTGCCGCTAATCGTGCTGGTGCTAATCTTCCAGCAACGCCTGGTTTCGGGCCTGACGGCGGGGGCGGTCAAGGGATGATCGCGGTTCTGGGCGAGGCCTTGGTGGATTTGCTGCCGACCGAACGGCCTGGAATCTACCGGGCCCGTTCCGGTGGTTCGCCGGCCAACGTGGCCCTGGGGCTGGGGCGTTTGGGTGAAAAAGTCCTTTTTTATGGCGGCCTGGCGCGCGATGAGTGGGGCCGCTGGATCGGCGACCGCTTGCGAGAAGCGGGCGTGCTTGCGCAGGGCCCTTTTACCGACGCGCCCACGCCCATCGCGCGGGTCGAGATGAGCGCCGCCGGAGAAGCGGACTACCATTTCTACCTGCGCGGCACCGCTTTCGAGGCGGCGCCCTGGCCCGAGGTTGACGTGGGAGTCGCGGCGTTGCACGCCGGGTCGTTGGCGGCAGCGCTCGAGCCGGCGGCGGGTGAGGTATGGTCGCGGATCGAGGCGGCCGACGCCTTCGTCAGCTTCGACCCCAATGTGCGTCCAGGCCTGACGCCCGATTCGTTCAGAGAGGTTTTCTGGAACCGGCTGGAGCACTTCGACCTGCTCAAGTTGAGCAACGCCGACCTGGACTGGCTGGCGGCCGGTGAAGACCGCGCTGCAGCGCTGGCGCGCCTGCGCCGGCGGGTTCCCTGGGTGGTGCTCACCCTGGGGGCGGCCGGAGCGGTGGGGTTTTTCGGCCGTCACGAGGTGCACGCTCCGGCGCCGGCGGTACGGGTGGTGGATACGGTAGGCGCCGGCGACGCCTTTGCCGCCGGCCTTTTGACCTGGGCGCGCCGCGCTGGAGTTCTTGCGGGCGTGGGGCTGGACCGTGCCGACCTGGAAAAAGCGCTCAACTGCGCCGGCTGGGTGGCCGGCCTGACGCTGGAACGCGCTGGAGCCGACCCGCCGACGCGGGCCGAGCTGGCGGCCAGAGGAGGGAACGTATGCGAAGCGTGACTTTTGACGAATACCGGTTAGAGGCGGGGTTGCTCTGGCTGAGCGGACCGGAGTCGCACGCTCGCCTGGAGGCCTACCAGGGTGGTTACTGGCGGCTCTTGGTCTGGCACCGCCCGCGCGACGCGGCCAAGGGGAGCTGGGTGCTAGAGCGGCCGCAGCAGCTACCCGTGGAGCTGGTGGAGGACGGCTCGGACCTGCGCCTGCGGGCCGAGGGAGCGGAGCTGACGCTACGGATGAGCCCGTTTTTTATCGCCTGGGAGGGCCTGGAGCTTGCCGAGTTGCAGGTGGGCGAGCCGCCCACCTGGAT
>JALVWZ010000278.1 GCA_027023115.1 Thermaceae bacterium | reverse complement strand
GTAGCCGCGCAGCTCCATGAAGTCCAGGCTCTCACCGGCGCGGCGGCTGGTGCGGCCGCCGGGCAGGGGGCGGCGCAGGCTGGTGCGGATGCGGTAACGGAACACGGCCTACTCGGGGAGCGCCTTTTGCATCAGGTCTTTGAGCACGTCCGCCGCCGTAACGCCGCCAAACTCGGCCTCCTCGGTCAGGAAGAGACGGTGGCTGAGGGCGGGGCGGGCGGCGCGGCGCAGGTCGGGCCAGTCCACGTGGGCGCGGCCGGCCAGCCAAGCAAAGCTGCGGGCCAGCGCCAGCCAGGCCTGCAGGGCCCGGGGGCTGAGGCCGAAGCGGAGCCGTTCTTCCTCGGCGCTGAGCTGGGCCAGGTTGACCATCGCTTCCAGGGCGCTGCTGGCGGTGCGGACCGCAGCCGCGCCGGCGGAAGCCGCCAGCAGCTCGCCGGCGTCGGTGGCGCTGACGGGTTCGGCGGGTGGTTCCTGCAGGATGCGCAGCCAGGCGCTGCGCGCGGGGGCGCGCACCTCGATCTTGGCCATGAAGCGGTCCAACTGGGCCTCGGGCAGGGGGTAGGTTCCCTCGAGCTCGATGGGGTTCTGGGTGGCGATTACCAAAAACGGCCGCGGCAGCTCACGGCGGACGCCCGAGACGGTTACCGCCCTTTCCTGCATGGCCTCCAGCAGCGCCGACTGGGTCTTGGGCGTGGCGCGGTTTATCTCGTCGGCCAGCACCACCTGGGCGAAGATCGGCCCGGCGCGGAACTCGAAGCCGCCGTCCTTCCAAACGTCGGTGCCGGTAACGTCGGCGGGGAGCAGGTCGGGGGTGAACTGGATGCGCCTGTAGCTGAGGCCGCTGGCGCTGGCGAAGCCGCGGGCGAGCTGCGTCTTGCCCAGACCCGGCAGGCCCTCGAGCAGGGCGTGACCGCCGGCTATGGCCGTGGCCAGCAGGGTTTCTACCACTTCCTCCTGCCCGTAGAGGACCCGGTTGAGGCTGTCTCGCAGCGCTTCGAGGGGCATGCCTAGTTATACTCCAGCGCCCGGCTTTCGGGTTAAGCTGGTGAGCGGAATCGGGAGGTGGCCGTGCCGTTCTTGCCTTATCAATCCGGCTGGTTGGAAGTGATAGCCGGGCCAATGTTTTCGGGAAAATCGGAAGAGCTAATTCGCCGCGTCAAGCGCGTTTTGATCGCTGGCCAGAAAGTGCGCGTGTTCAAACCCAAGCTGGACGACCGTTACCACGCCAGCGACGTGGTCAGCCACGATGGCGAGCGGGTGCAGGCGGAGCCGGTAGCCGGCTCGAGCGAGATGCAGAGCCGCTTGGAGGGAGAAGACGTCCAGGTGGTGGCGGTGGACGAAGCGCAGTTCTTCGACGACGGGCTGCCGGAGCTGCTAGAAGAGCTGGCCGCCAACGGCGTGCGGGTGATCGTTGCCGGCCTGGACATGGACTTTCGCGGCGAGCCATTTGGGGTAATGCCCACGCTGATGGCGCGGGCCGAGTTCGTGGAGAAGCTGAGCGCGGTTTGCGTGCGTTGCGGTCGCGCTGCTACCAGGACGCAGCGTTTGGTAGACGGAAAACCGGCCCGCTACGACGAGCCGGTGATTTTGGTGGGCGCCTCCGAGGCATATGAACCCCGCTGCCGCGCCTGCCACGAAGTGCCGCGCTAGCTGCAAGGTTCGAACACGTTATTCACGCCCCTCCCATCGCCACTAGCATCTTCCCTCGTCACCCCAGCGAAAGCTGGGGTCCAGGACCGTTTCAGAAGTCGCGTTTAGGGCTTTGCGTCGTCACCATTGTTTCTTACGACACGCGCGAGCTACGGAGACTGCCCCGCTCTGGACTGGCTCGCGCCAGCCAAAGGCTCGCTTAGCTGGAATGACGAAACAGCGGAATGCGGCCTGTGGCTTGTGGCTCGTAGCTCGTGGTTTTTCTCGTCGTAGGGGCGGACCGGTGTGTCCGCCCTTTGGGTTCGTAGCGCGTGGTTAGCGGTATGTGGCGACGGCGACGAAACGCCCGCAGCTCGCAGCCCGCATCCGACAAAGTTCCCTCCCCTTGGGGGAGGGCCGGGGAGGGGGTTTTAGAACCGG
>JALVWZ010000277.1 GCA_027023115.1 Thermaceae bacterium | reverse complement strand
CCGGTGCTGGTCGTTCCCTGCGGCGCTGGGGGGTAGCGATGGTAAAAAGAAGACGGCCCCGCGGGGCCGTCTTCTTTAGTGCGAGGCTAGTCGGCTGCGGCGCCGGAGCTTTCGGAAGAGCCGCTGCTTTCGCTCTTTTTCTTCTCTGGCTGTTTGGAAGCGGAGTTGCTGGAGCGAGAATCCTTAACGTACCAGCCGGAGCCCTTGAAGATGACGCCCACCGGCTGGATGACCCGTTTGACCGGTTCGCCGGTCTTGGGGTGACGGGTCAGGGGCTCGTCGTGGATGCTTTGCTCCACCTCAAAGTATTCCCCGCTTTCCAGACCTTTGTAGACGTAAATGGGCATCCCTTACCTCCATGGTTATTTTGACAGTCGGCTAGGCCGAGTGTCAAGCGTTCTTGGTGCGTAGTCATTTGGTTTATCGAGCGCTAATGGTGGCGGTTATGCTGGTCGTATGAGGCTGATTCCCGCGGTGGACATACAGGGCGGTAAGGCCGTGCGCCTGGTGGAAGGAGACCCAAAGCGCGAAACGGTTTACTTTGAAGATCCGGTAGGTGCGGCGCTCTATTGGCAGGAGCAGGGAGCGGACTTTTTGCACGTGGTAGACCTGGACGCGGCCATCGGGAAAGGCGATAACCGCCGGCAAATAGCGCGCATAGCCGGAGCCTTGGAGATGTCGTTCGAGGTAGGCGGCGGGGTGCGCAGTCTGGCGGACGCCGAGGCGGTGTTGGACCTTGGCGCGGCGCGGGTAGTGATAGGAACGGTGTTGGTGCGCGACCCGGCCGAGAGCGAGCGGATGCTGGCGGCGCTGGGACCGGAGCGGGTCGTGCCCAGCCTGGACGGGCGCGGGCTCGAGCTCACCGTGGCCGGCTGGCAGGAAGAAGGCGCCGGCGACGTGCTGGCCGCGGCTCGACGGGTGGCCGAGGCCGGCTTTTCCAGCCTGATATATACCGACGTACGCCGCGACGGCACCCTCGAGGGGCTCGACCTTGAGGTGATCGCCAAAGTTCGCGAAGCCTGGCCGTACTACCTGATAGCCGGCGGCGGCATTGCCGGCGACGAGGACCTGGAGGGCCTGGAACGGCTGGGGGTGGACGCGGCCATTGCCGGTAAGGCCCTCTACGAGGGCGCGGTTGACGGCCGCCGCTGGTGGGGCGGAGCCTAGGTGCCGGAACTACCCGAGGTCGAAACGGTTCGCCGCATGCTGGTGCCGGCGGTAGTTGGCCGCCGCATCCTCGGCATCGAGCACGACAACCCGCGCAAGTACCGCAACACCGACCTGGCGGTGGGGCGCGAGGTGCGCCGTTTGCGCCGCCGGGGTAAGTTTTTACTCTTCGACCTGGGTGAGCTCGAGATGGTGGTTCACCTGGGCATGAGCGGCAGCCTGCGCCTGGACGAGGGCAGCCACACGCGGGCGCGGCTGGAGCTGGAGGGTGCGACGGTCTTTTTCAACGACCCGCGACGGTTTGGCAAGCTGGCGGTAGTGCGGCGCGGCGATTACGCCTCCTTCCCAACCCTGGCGCAAATGGGCCCCGAGCCGCTAGGGCGCGGCTTTACCGCCCGCGTTCTATGGGAGCGATTGCAACGTACCCGCAGGCCGCTGAAGGTGGCTTTGCTCAGCCAGGAACCGGTGGCGGGGTTGGGCAACATTTACTGCGACGAATCCCTTTGGTTGGCTCGCCTGCACCCTGCGCGACCCGCCAACTCGCTGACTGAAGAGGAGACGCGGCGCTTGCACCGCGCCATCCGCCGGGTTCTCAGGCGGGCGCTGGCGCTGGGAGGGTCAACCCTTGGTGACGGCGTTTACGTGCGCCCCAGCGGCGAGCCCGGCTACTTCCAGATAGAACATAGCGTCTACGGTCGCGCTGGCGAGGCCTGCCCCCGCTGCGGCGCGGTTATCGAGCGCATCGTGCTTGGCGGGCGCTCGACTCACTTTTGCCCCCGCTGCCAGAGTTCCTAACCGGCCCTAGCTGTAGGGTTCGAACACGTTATTCACACCCCTCCCGCCGCCGCGTGCGTCTTCCCCCGTCACCCCGGCGCAAGCCGGGGTCGGGACCATTTTCAAAGGTC
>JALVWZ010000276.1 GCA_027023115.1 Thermaceae bacterium | reverse complement strand
CGGCGGAATGGCGCTGGTTCTGGGAGAGTTTCCGTGACCCGGAGATAGCCGAGTGGAACGGGAACCGGCCGCTCAGGATGCCGCTATGGCTCTTCAAGCGGGTGGTGGCCAGCGAGGTCAAGCGGGGTGACCGCATCGGCTTTGCCATTCTCGACGAGAACGGCGACTGGCTGGGGACGCTGGAGCTCTACGACGGTGGCCGTGGAGAGGCAACGCTGGGGATAATAATCGGCCGCAAGGACCGCTGGGGCCAGGGATACGGTCGCGAGGCGGTGCGCGCCCTGCTCGGTTACGCCTTCGAACGCCTGGGCCTGGAAAAGGTCAAGCTGCGCACTTTCAGTCACAACGAGCGCGCCCGCCGCGCGTTTCGCGCCGCCGGTTTTCGCGAGACCGGCACCGCCAGTCTGCCCGGCGGCAAGCAGGACACGCTAATGGAAATCACCAAGGAGGAGTGGCGTGAAGCTGGCCGTTCTGGAAGGGACTGACCCCGAGCTGCTGGCCGGTCTGGACGAGCGGGTGGAGCTGGTCTACTTCCCCAAGCAGGGAGAGCTGCCCCCCGCGACGTTGCAGGCCGAGTTCCTGGTGGCTACGCGCCAGTTCCTGACCGGCTACCTGGCGCAAATGCCACGGCTGCGGGTGGTGCAAACGATCTCCGCGGGCGTCGACTGGATCCGCCCTTTCGTACCGCCGGGGGTAACGCTGGCTGACGGCCGCGGCGTCCACGACGTGGCCGTCAGCGAGTGGGTGGTGGGGGCGTTGCTGGCGCTGGTCAAGCTGGCTCCCGAGCTGGCGCAGGCGCGCGGGGAACGCCGCTGGCGCACCGACCTGCGCCTGGACGAGCTTTACGGAAAGCGGGTCTTGCTGCTGGGCTACGGCTCGATTGGCCGGGCGGTGGAGGCGCGCTTGCTCCCGTTCGGGGTGAGCGTGGTTCGGGTGGCGCGCCGCCGCCGGCCTGGGGTGCATACCATCTCGGAGCTTGGTGAACTGTTACCGAACGCCGACGCGGTGGTGCTCTTGCTGCCGCTGACCGACGAAACGCGGCGGTTGGTGGACCGCGATTTCCTGGCGGCGTTGCCGCCGGGGGCGCTTTTGGTCAACGCCGGGCGCGGTGAGCTGGTGGACCAGCGGGCGCTTCTGGAGGCGCTGGAGGCGGGCCGCATTCGCGCCGCTATCGACGTGGCCGACCCGGAACCGCTGCCGCCGGAAGACCCGCTTTGGGAGGCGCCCGGCCTGTGGATCAGCCCCCACCGGGCGGCAATCGTGCCGCTCTTGCGGCGGCGCGGCTACGCCTTGGTGCGCGAGCAAGTGCGCCGTTACCTGGAAGGGCGGCCGCTCCTCAACGTTGTCGCTGGTAGTTACTAATATCCGTCGTAAAATAGAAAGAGAGGAATGAACTTCGACATCAAGCGCTACCTGCGCGACGTTTACCACGTCAAAGGCCCGATAGCTCCGGGGCGTTTCGAAAGCGAGCTGGCCAGGAGGCTGGGCTCTCCCAAGAAGTGGCGGCCGGTACTGGCCGCCTGGCGTGAGTACCTCAGCCGGCCGGGCCGCGAGGTGGTGCGAAGATTCTACGAGCTAAGCCTGCGCTCCGGCCGGGAGCGTTTGGAGTCGCTGGTTTACGCCATGCATTACCCCTTCTTGCAGTTTTATGCCGCCGAAGTACCGGCGCTACTGCCGCCGGCGGGGCGGGCGCTGGAGGTGGGCGCGTACAGCGGGGCGCTCCTCTACGCGCTGATGCAGATCCGGCCCGACCTGGAGTGGCACGCCTTGGAGCCGTTGGAACCGGCAGTCGAGCGCGGTCGTGAAGTGGGCGCGGTGCTGGGGCTCGAGGCAACCTGGCACCAGGGTTGGTGGGAAGATTACGAACCGGAAGAACCCTACGACGCGGTGCTGCTGCTCTCCGTTTTGCCGGAGGGGTACCTCAGCGAAAACTTGCCCCCCGAACTGGCAGACGAGGCCGAGTTCTGCCGCCGCTTCGAGCTGGCAGAGCGGCTGCTGCCGCTGGAGCGGGTTCTCAAGCCGGGCGGTCGCGTCATTTACGGACATGGCCCCTTTTTGGGCAAGAGTCCGCAGGCGCTGGCGCGGATCTTCCACGAGATGGGTCTGGAGGCGGTTACCCAAAGCGGTGGCGGCGACTACGTGCTGGTGCACGCGCAGCGTGCGGGAGACCTGCGCACGGTTTATGACTTTTGCGCGACTGCTGAGGAGACCGCAGAAGCCCCTCCCGAGCCGGAAGAAGAGCCCGACCCGCTCGAGCTGGCGGCGGCGGCGTTGGAGCGCCAGGAATACGCGACTACGATTTCGCTGTTAGAGGGAGTGTCTGGCTGTCGGGCCGCCGAACTGCGGGGACGGGCCTACGCGGCGCTGGGTCGCTGGCGTGAGGCCGAGCAGGCGCTGGCGCAGGCCGGTAGCGAGGAGTCGGAGGCCTTGCGGGCGCTGGCGCTGGTCGAGCTGGGACGCGGTAAGGAGGCCCTGCCGCTGCTCGGCCGCCTGGCCGAGCGGGGCGACCTCTACCGGTTGGCGCTGGCGCGGGCGCACGTGCAGGCCGATCAGCTGGACGAGGCCTTCAGGGCCTATGCCTCGCTCGAGAGCGAGCCGCCGCCGGGGGAACTGCGGCGTTTGGCCGAGCTATACAGCGAGCGCCTCTTTGGCGGTCTGCGCGAGGGGAGGCTGGCGGAGGTGAGCCGGCGCGTAGAGTTTGTCGAAGACCTCTCGCCCGCGTTCCTGAACCGCGAGTTGCTCTATCTGGGGCTGCACGCCGCCTTGGGGCAGCGTCTTTGGGAGCGTGCCGAGCGCTACGCCCGCCGCCTCTACGATCAGGGTGAGGCGGCCGGGGCGGTGGGGCTGGCGCTGGCCCGCTTGCGCGCGCGCGGCGCCGAAGAGATCGAGCGGGTGGACAAGGTGGCGCTCGAGGAGGTGGAGCCATTCCTGACCGACGCGGTGGCGCGCTCCGGCGAGCCGCTGGCGCTTTTGGCGTTGGGCCGTTTGCGGGCCGAACAGGGGCGACTAGACGAAGCCCGCCGCCTGCTGGAGGACGCCGCCCGCGCCATCAAAGGAGCCCCGGTGGGGGTGGCCTACCGGATGCTGGCGGAGGTGCTCCAGCGGCAGGGGGCGCCGCTGGCGACGGTGCTGGGGGCGCACAAGAAGGCGCACGCCTTTTATCCCTATCCGGCGGACCGTTTGCTGGAGATGGCTCAGGCGGCCGCTGCCGCGGGGGAGAAGGTGTTGGCGCGCGAGTTTTGGGGGGCACTCAGCGAGTCGGGGCTGGCCGACCTGCCGGCGGATAAGTTTGGTGAGCTGGTGCGGCTGGTGGAAGAGCTGGAAGGCCCCTGGGAGGCTTTTCGAGTCCTCTGGAGCGCTCTCGAGCGCACCCCAGGCGCTCCGCTGGAGCAGCTGGAGTGCGCTCACCGGCTTTCGCGTCCTTTCGCGGCCAGCGAGGAGGCCGAAAGCGCCCGGATGGCCTACCTGAGCGCCCTCAACCAGCGCGGCCAGCCTGAAGAGGCGCTGCGTCTACTCGAGGAAGAGGCGGCTCGACGCCGCCACGTCCCCGAGCTACTCTTCGACCTGGCCGAGCAGTACGAACGCCTGGGTCGCTTTGCCGACGCCGCCAAGACCTGGAAACAGGCTTTGGAAGTGGTCTTCTACCAGGAAAAAGACCTCGATCTGGCCCGCGAGCTGTTGCGCAACCTGCTCTTTCTCAATCCGCACGACCCAGACATCGAGCTATATCTGGAGGAACTCAAGGCCACCTCCGCCAAACTGGCGGAGCTGGAGGGTGCGCCCGACGCCCTGGCCGGGCAAACCACCACCGACGTGATGGGCAGCGGCCTGCCCAGGTTCAATGGCGAGTACCTGGTCGTTCTCGGTGGTCATACGCAGTTGCGCAGCCGCCTCAAGCCACGGCTCGAGGAGCTCGGCCTGAAGGTAGACTGGTTCGACTCCGACTCGACCACCGCCGCCCGTGAGAGCCTGCGCCGTATCCAGAGCCGGCTGGCGCGGGCGCACGGGGTGCTGATAGTCAGCTCCTACGTTGGTCACGACCTCTCGGAGCCGGTACGCGCCGAGGCCGATGCCCTGGGAGTGCCGGTTTACATCACCCCGGGCCGAGCCCGCGGGATTACCGGCCTGGTGCGGGCGGTAGCCGAGTTTGCTCCGGAAATCATCAAGAAGGCCATCGGTTAGTATTCTTCGGTCGAATACCAGTTGGCCGCTTGCCGCCGCGAAGAGGGGCGTCAGTCACTTCTAGATACGTGTTACCATGCTCTCGAAAGCGGTAAGAAAGGGGAGATATGAACAAGTCGGTTCGACTGGCGGTAGTACTGACGATGCTGGCCGTGTGGCTGGCGGCCTGCGGCGGAAGCACGCCGACCTACGTACTGGGAGGTAGCATTTCCGGCCTGGGCACGGGCAAGGGCATTTCGCTGAGCGAAACGGTCAGCGGTCAGACGGTGGCCGTGGTCAGCAACGGGTCTTTCGCTTTCGCGAACAAGCTCCCCAAGGGGGCCTCTTACAAGGTGGAAATCGCCATCAATCCGGCGGCGCAGGGGTGCGTGATCGAAGACGGCGCGGGAACCATCGGCGACGGCGACGTTCTCGGCGTAAAGGTTACCTGCGGCAACTCGGGCACCCTCGACGGCAGCTTTGGCAGCGGCGGCAAGCTGGTGGAGCCGCTGATGATACCCAGCCGTGAGATAAACGCCCTGGCCATGACCGACGCCGGGCAGATCCTGGCTGCTGGCACTTACTATGCCGGCAGCGGCCCCAGCTTCGACTTCGTTGCGTTGCGAACCGACGCTAACGGCGTGTACGACGGTGATTTCGCCAGCGGCGGGAAGTTGCAGCTCGACTTTGGCAGCGACGCGGCCACCGACGTCCTGGCCCTGCCTGGCGGTGGCGCGGTAATGGCCGGGAGGAGCGACGGCGACTTCGCCCTGCTCAAGCTCACCGCTGCCGGCGCTGCGGATGCCTCCTTCGGCAGCAGCGGCTTGGCAAAGGTCGACTTCGATAGCGGCAGCGACAGCGCGGTGGCGGTCTTTACGATGGACGACGGCGGGTTCTTGCTGGTGGGCCGGGCGTGGGTAGGCAGCAAGACCCAGCTAGGAGTGCTGCGCCTGAACGCCGCCGGCCAGCCGCTGAGCGCCTTTGGCGCTAACGGGAAAGCCGCCTATGTAGCTGCCGGCTGGAGCAATCTGAGCATAAGAGACGCCGTGCGTACCGCAGGCGGCAAGATCGTGGTGGTCGGCCATGCCAATACCGGCAGCGACAGGGACGTATGGCTGGCGCGCCTGAACGCCGACGGCACCCTAGACAGCGGTTTTGGCAGCGGCGGCTGGACTTCGTTCGATTATGACGGCGACGATCAGTACGCTCGGGGGATTGCGGCTCAGGCCGACGGCAAGCTGGTGATAGCGGCGCGAAACTACGACAGCGGCGATTATCAGTTGCTCGTGGCGCGGACGAACGCCGACGGAACGCTCGACGCTTCTTTCGACGGCGACGGGCTGGCGTTTGGCAGCTTTGGTGGCGAATACGATGACTACGGCGCCATAGCCGTCCAGGCCGACGGCAAGATCGTGGTGGCCGGCAGGAAGGGCATATCCGGCAGCGACGACTTACTAGCGCTGGCCCGCTACCAAAGCGACGGCTCGCTAGACGCCTCGTTCGGCGACGGCGGCATGGCCGTTTTCGACCTGGGACTTTCCGAAACCACCTACGCCAACGACCTGCTGATCCAGCCCGACGGGCGCATCCTGGTGGGCGGCAGCAAGCTGGGTGACGCCTTGCTGTTGGTGCGCGTTTGGCAGTAGCGGGCGGTAATTTGGTAGGGCCGGCGCGTTTCGCGCCGGCCCTTTGGCGTGCCGCCGGCTGGTATGATAAGCGACGATGACGCAAGAAACTCCCATCGAAACGCTGGCGATCAACGCCATTCGCTTTCTGGC
Organism: Thermaceae bacterium; assembly: GCA_027023115.1. Taxonomy (GTDB): domain Bacteria; phylum Deinococcota; class Deinococci; order Deinococcales; family Marinithermaceae; genus Oceanithermus. Next base: position 3,257 of record JALVWZ010000276.1, on the reverse strand, counting down.
GGCCGACGCCGTCGAAGCGGCCAAGTCGGGGCACCCGGGCATGCCGATGGGCGCCGCGCCGATGGCTTACGTGCTCTGGCGCGAGTTCCTCAAGCAGAACCCGGCCGACCCGCAGTGGCCCGACCGCGACCGCTTCGTCCTCTCCGCCGGTCACGGCTCGATGCTGCTCTACGCGCTCTTGCACCTCAGCGGTTACGACCTGCCGCTGGAGGAGCTGAAGCGCTTCCGGCAGTGGGGCTCCAAGACCCCCGGCCACCCCGAGTACGGCCACACGCCAGGCGTCGAGGTGACCACCGGTCCCCTCGGTTCCGGCATCAGCACCGCGGTAGGGCTAGCGCTGGCCGAGGTCAAGCTGGCGGCCGAGTTCAACCGCGAGCGCTTCGAGATCGTCAACCACTACACCTACGTGATTGCCTCCGACGGCGACCTGATGGAGGGCATTTCCAGCGAGGCCTCGAGCCTGGCCGGCCACTGGAAGCTGGGCAAGCTGATCGTCCTTTGGGACGACAACCACATTTCCATTGACGGCAGCACCAAGATCGCCTTCAGCGAGGACGTTCTGGGCCGTTACAAGGCCTACGGTTGGCAGGTTTTGCGGGTGGAAGACGGCAACGACACCGGCGAGATCCGCGCCGCTTTGGAGGTGGCCCGCGCCAACACCAGCGCGCCGACGATAATCGCGGTGCGGACCCACATCGGTTACGGCAGCCCCAAGCAAGACTCGCCCGCCGCGCACGGCGCGCCGCTGGGCGAGGAGGCGCTGGCGGAAACGCGCAAGCGGTTGGGCTGGCCCTATCCGCCCTTCGAGATCCCCGAAGAGGTTTACCAGCACTTCCGCCGCGTGCTCGACAAGGGCGTGGCAGCGCAGGAACGCTGGGAGAAGCTATTCGAGGCTTACGCCTGGGAGCACCCGGAGCTGGGCGACGAGTTCACCCGTCGGGTGGTGCGGAGGGCGCTTCCGGACGGTTGGTCCGAGCACCTGCCCCCCTTCAAGGCCGGTGAGAAGATCGCTACCCGCAAGGCCAGCGGGCAGGTTCTGGCGGCGCTGGCGCCGCAAGTCCCGGAGCTTTTGGGCGGCTCGTCCGACCTGACCCCTTCCAACAACACCAAGGCCCCGGGGATGACCGACTTTTCGCCGGAGAACCCCGACGGCCGTTACATTCACTACGGAGTGCGCGAGCACGCCATGGGGGCGATCCTCAATGGTTTGGTGCTCCACGGCGGTTACCGGCCCTACGGTGGCACCTTTTTGGTATTTTCCGACTACATGCGCGGCGCGGTGCGGCTGGCCGCCCTGATGGGCATACCGGTGGTCTACGTTTGGACGCACGACTCGATCGCCATCGGCGAGGACGGCCCCACCCACCAGCCGGTGGAACACCTGATGAGTCTGCGGGCGCTGCCTAATCTCTGGGTGATCCGTCCCGCCGACGCCGCCGAAACGGCCATTGCCTGGCGAATGGCGCTCGAGCGCAGTGACGGTCCGACGGCGCTGATCCTCACCCGCCAGGGGCTGCCGGTGCTGGACCGCGGTCGGTACGCCCCCGCCGAGGAGGCTCTCAAGGGCGGGTACGTGCTCAGCGAGCCGGTGGAGCCGCCGCGGGCGGTGATCGTAGCCACCGGCAGCGAGGTGCCGCTGGCGCTCGAGGCGCAAGAGTTGCTGGCCACCGAAGGCGTGGCGGTGCGGGTAGTCAGCCTGCCCTGCTTCGAGGCCTTCGAGCAGCAGAGCCGAACCTACCGCGAGCAGGTTCTCCCGCCCGAGCTGCCGACGCTGGCGGTCGAAGCGGGGGTCACGCTGGGCTGGGAGCGTTACGCCGACGCTGCCTGTGGCGTGGACCGCTTCGGGGCCAGCGCGCCCGGGCCGGTAGTTTACCGCGAGTACGGCTTTACCGCCGAGAACGTCGCGGCCAAACTGAAGGAGCTGTTGGAAAGGTAGGCGAAGGGTATGAAGCGGGTCGTAAGCGTATCCATCGGTTCGTCGAAGCGCAACGCCTCGGCGGAGGTGGAGCTGCTGGGTGAAACCTTCTTGCTGGAGCGGGTTGGCACCGACGGCAGCTTCGAGAAGGCCATCGAGCTCATCAAGAAGCTCGACGCCGATCCTGACGTGGCGGCCATCGGCCTCGGCGGGATAGACCTCTACCTCTACGCCGCCGGTCGCCGCTATACCATCCGCGACGCCCTCAAACTGGCGGGAGCGGCCAAACAAACGCCGGTGGTCGACGGTTCCGGCCTGAAGCATACCCTCGAGCGCAAGGTGGTGGCCGACCTCGACCCCGATATCAACTGGCGGGGGCGCAAGGTGGTCATGACCTCGGCGGTGGACCGCTTCGGCATGGCCGAGGCGCTTTGGGAGCACGGGGCGCAGATGGTCTTTGGCGACATCATCTTTGGCCTCGGCCTGCCCATCCCGATTCGCACCCTCAGCGGACTGCGGCTATTGGCGCGGCTCTTGTTGCCGGTCTTTACCAAACTGCCCTTTACCTGGCTCTACCCGACCGGCGAGAAGCAGGAAAAGCAGATTCAGGACTGGCGGCGCAAGTACTACGACTGGGCCGACGTGGTCGCGGGCGACTTCCTCTATATCAAGCGCTTCATGCCCGACCGCATTCCCGGCAAGATCATTCTCACCAACACCACCACCAGCGCCGACGTGGAGATGCTGCGCGAGCGCGGCGCGGCAATGCTGGTCACCACCACGCCGCGGCTCAACGGCCGCAGCTTCGGAACCAACGTCATGGAGGCGCTCTTCGTGGCGCTGGCCGGCAAGTTTCCGCTGGAAGAACAGGACTATCTCGAATACATCAACAAACTGGGCCTGGGGCCCAACGTCACCCGTTTCACGGAGCAGTCTTAAAATGAGCAGAGGAGGCCAGACAGCATGATCAGCGTTACCGACCTCAGACCGGGCACCAAAGTGGAGATGGACGGGGCCCTTTGGGAGTGCGTAGACTACCAGCACCAGAAAATAGGCCGCGGCGGCGCCAAGGTGGTGGCCAAGTTCAAGAACCTGGAAACCGGGGCCACCGTCGAGCGCACCTTCAACTCCGGTGAAAAGCTGAACGACATTTACGTCGAAGCCCGGGAGATGCAGTACCTCTACCCGGAGGGCGACGAGTTGGTGCTGATGGATCTGGAAACGTACGACCAATACCACGTCCCCCGCGCCATCGCCGGCGACGCGGGCAAGTTCCTCAAAGAAGGCATAACCCTCATCGGCGACGTCTACAAGGGCCGCGTCATCAAGATTACGCCGCCGA
>JALVWZ010000275.1 GCA_027023115.1 Thermaceae bacterium | reverse complement strand
GAGCTGGGAGAACTGCTAATCTGCGACGACTGCGGCGCGGAGCTCGAAGTGGTCTCCGTAGAGCCGCTAAAGGTGGAGCCGGCCCCCGAAGAGGCGGAGGATTGGGGCGAATAAGGAGGTAGGAGGTGGGGTGTAGGAAGTAGGTTTTTCCCACATCCCACCTCCCACTTCCCACCCCCTACGGACATGCTCGCCATCCTCTACGACCGCATCCGCGGCGACGAAAAACTCCTCTTCGAGGCGGCGGACCGGCTGGGCCTGGCCTGGAAGAAGGTCTACCTTCCCCAGCTGCGCATGGACCTGAAAGAGTGCCCCGCCGGGCTGGAGGGCGTTACGGCGGCGCTCGAGCGCGCCGTCAGCCAGTCGCGTGGGCTGGCCGCCAGCCGTTACCTGACCGCCCTGGGCGTGCCCACGGTCAACCGCCCCCAGGTCATCGAGACCGCCGGCGACAAGTGGGCCACCTCGGCCGCCCTGGCCGCCGCCGGCGTGCCACAGCCGCGCACCGCGCTGGCCCTGGACCCGCAAACTGCCCTCGAGATCGCCGAATCCTGGGGCTACCCGCTGGTGGTCAAGCCGGTGGTCGGCTCCTGGGGCCGCATGGTGGCCCGCGTGAACGACCGCGACGCCCTCGAGGCTCTGCTCGAGCACAAGCAGTTCATGGGCTACCAGCACCAGCTCTACTACCTGCAGGAATACGTAAAAAAGCCGGGGCGCGACATCCGCGTCTTCGTAGTCGGCGACCAGGCCATCGCCGCCATCTACCGCAAGAGCGAACACTGGATCACCAACACCGCCCGCGGCGGCGCGGCCGAAAACTGCCCGGTCACGGACGACCTGGCCGAGATCAGCCTGGCCGCCGCCCGGGCCGTCGGCGGCGGGGTGCTGGCCATAGACCTCTTCGAGTCGGTGCGCGGGCTGCTGGTCAACGAGGTCAACCACACCATGGAGTTCAAGAACTCGGTGACCACCACCGGGGTCGACATCCCCGGCAAGATCCTGGCCTACGCCGCCCGCCAGGCCGGCTGACCCGGATAGCGCCAACAACATTGCGCCCCGCGTATGCACGCGGGGCGCAATATCTGCATGTAGCTTTGAAGCCTAACGGTACTCCGCTTTGTAGATTTGGTAATGGAGGGCGCTTACCATCTGCCACCACACCACCACCGCGTCTCCATTGGCGCTCAGGGCGACCTGGGGGTCGTACGCACTGGTTCCCGCCATGCTCAGGTGGTCGTCGAGGTTCGCCGGGAGGGTCCAGCTGCCACCGTGGCGCTCGGCTTTGTAGATCCGCCGAGGGCTGCTGCCGTCATTTTGATGCCACACCACCACCGCATCGCCAGCATCGTTCAGGGCGACCTGGGGACCGAATGCGTCGGCTCCCCCGGGGCTCGGGTGGTCGTCCAGGTTTGCTGGCAGGATCCAATTACCGCTGTGACGCTCGGCCTTGTAGATTTGCTGGACGCCGTTACCATCGTATTGTTGCCACACCACCACCGCATCGCCAGCGGCGTTCAGGGCGACCTGGGGGTCGCTCGTGTGGCTTCCCGCAAGGCTCAAGCGGTCGGCGAGGTTTGCCGGCGTGCTCCAGCTGCCGTCGTGACGCTCGGCCTTGTAGGTTTGCCAGTAGCTTCCGTCATCCTGCGTCCACACCACCACCGCGTCCCCGTCGGCGTTCATGGCTACTTGAGCTTCTTCCGCATCGGTTCCCGCAACGCTCAGGTGATCACCCAGGTTGGCGGGCTTGCTCCAGCTGCCATCGTGACGCTCGGCCTTGTAGGTTTGTATGTCGGCGCTGCCGTCTTTTTGACGCCACACTACTACCGCGTCGCCGGCATCGTTCAGGGCGAGCTGAGGTTCATACGCGCTGGTTCCCGCTACGCTCAGGTAGTCGTCGGAGTTTGCCGGAGTGCTCCAGCTACCGTCGTGACGCTCGGCCTTGTATACGTGACCTTCGCCGTTGCCGTCTTTCTGCCGCCACACCACCACCGCATCACCAGCGGTGTTAATAGCGACTTGGGGTTCGAACGCATCGGTTCCGGCCAGGCTCAGGTATTCGCTAAGGTTCGCCGGCCCGCTCCAGCTG
>JALVWZ010000274.1 GCA_027023115.1 Thermaceae bacterium | reverse complement strand
TCGAAGACCTGCAGAACCTGGTGCGGCTCAGCCGCCAGCGTGGGCTCGAGCCGATCTTCGTGGTAGACGCCCTCAACGGTCTCGACCGCCGCCGCTTCTACGGCCTCCCGCCCGCCTGGGGGCGGGTCGGCTTTGCCGACCGGCGCGTCCGCCGCGCCTTTACGAACTTCGCCGTCCGCATCGCCCGCGAGTTCCACCCCCGCTACCTGGGCCTCGGTTCCGAGGTGAACACCTACATGGCCGCCCATCCCGCCGACGCCGCCAACCTGGTATCGCTCTACCGGGAAACCTACGCGGCGGTCAAGCAGGCCTCGCCGGCCACCCTCGTCTTCACCACCTTCCAGTGGGACCAGTTGCGCCGCGGCCGCACGGGGGTGGACTGGAGTCTAATAGAGGCTTTCGAGCCGCAGCTCGACGTCTGGGCCATTTCTTCTTACCCCTGCTTCGACTATCCCCAAGGACCGCCCGCCGACTATTACACACCCCTCCCGGCCCGCACCAGCAAGCCGCTAGCGGTGGCCGAGGGCGGCTGTTCCTCCAAGAGGGTGGGGCGCTGGCCTGGCTCCGCCGCTGCCCAGATCGCCTACCTGCGCGCCATTCGGGACCAGCTCGGGCCGCGGCTCGCCTTCTGGATCTACCTGCTCTACAACGACGTAGACGCGAACGCCTACCATAGCGCCGTCGCCAGCGAGCGCGACCAAGAAACCCTCGCGCTCTTCGCCTCCATGGGGCTGACCGACGCCGCCGGCCGCCCCAAGGCGGCGCTGGCGTTTTGGGACGCCGTTCGTCGGAAAGCCAGGAAAAGCCCGCCTGCTCCCGCAAAAGCAAAATAGCAACGCCCGCGAAAGCTACTCGTTTGCACCCGGTATAACTGCTTCTAATCTGTTAACAATAACTAGTTTGCTAAACTATGGTATGGCCAAAAATGAAGCGGTTATCCAAACGGGTTCCGACGCGATTACTACAGTCGTTGAGGAACCGACCACCCTGTCGGCGGGGCCTTTCCCCACCCTAAAAGCGCACCCCCCGAACGCGCAGCGGTGGAAAACGGCTGCAGCCCTGCTCGCTGCGGGCGGGCTGCTTACGGCATGTGGGGGGCTGGGGGCGCCAATCTACCGGGGGCCTTTTGGCGAACGTGAGGCGGCGCACCTCTTGCGCCGGGCCGCCGCCCTGGGCAACTCCGCCGACGCCCGCGAGCTGGCCGCGCTGGGCTTGGAGCGGGCGGTGGACAAGCTGCTCGACGAACCAAATCTTCCCGAAGAGCACGACCACCACTACTTTGAAGACAACGATGTCGACTACGTAGACGACTGGGCCAGCCACTGGCTCTCCACGCCTACGCCGGCGGCGGAACGGTTGACGCTGTTCTGGCACGGCCACTTCACCACCGAAGCCAGAAAAGTGGGCAACTGGATGTCCTACGCCAAGATCAACAAGCTGCGAGAGCTCAGCCTGGGCACTTTCCACGACCTGCTCTACATGATCGCCGAAGACCCGGGAATGTTGATATACCTCGATAATCGCTACAGCACCAAGGAACACCCCAACGAAAACTGGGCCCGCGAGCTGATGGAGCTTTACACCTTGGGCGAAGGCAACTATACCGAACACGACATTCAAGAAGTGGCCCGATGCTTTACCGGCTGGCAAACGGGTTGGGACGATGGAATTTATTATTTCGAATTTTCTGGTGAAGACCACGATTTTGGAAGCAAGCAGGTCCTGGGAAGAACGATTAACAATAGATTCAGCCCTATATCCGAAGGCTATGAGGTGCTCGACACCATTCTCGACAAAAAACAAGCTTACATTTTCATCGCCGGCAAACTGCTCCGTTTCTATTTCCACCCACAACCGAGCCAGCAGATGATCAACGCCGGCGCCGACGTGCTCAAAGGCGGCACGGTGCGCGACTTCCTGAAGTGGCTCTTTACCCATCCCGACTTTTACTCCGACCAGGTTCGCAACAGCTTGGTCAAGAGCCCCTTCGAGTATGCCGTCGGCCTCTTTTACGCCGCTGGCAAACGTGCCGTCCACGAAAGCGAGCCGCTGCATTCCTGGCTACGCGGCCGCCTGGATCAAGACC
>JALVWZ010000273.1 GCA_027023115.1 Thermaceae bacterium | reverse complement strand
ACCCCGATCAGTCTCGACCTGGCAGCGCACGAGTTCATGCCCGCTTTACGCGACGCCTTCGCGGACTGAGCCGGGCGTGCTTTTTGCAATCGAGAGTATCGTTGGAGCGATACCGGTTTGTTTTCCAATGCAATGGGCGAAGATTGTCGGTATGGTTGCTACCGCCTTTGCTCCTTGGAATTATGTGGTCTGCTTCCCATCCGTGTTCGCTTTCTTGGCCATATTCTTCGTAATGAATAAGAGATCCGCATGCGTCCCTACGCCATGAGGACGGGTTACGCCCAGTAACGACCGTACCTTTTCCCCAAACCAGGCGCTTTTTCGATTCTTTTAGCTGCAAGTCTGGACCTCGTCTCCCATGTGTAGTCCCAATGCCTCGCGCGCCGAGCCGCCGCGCACGGCTATCTCGACTAATCCCGCCGAGCCCAGGTAGGCTACCGTTTCTCCCTCGGGAACGTCGGCGAAGGTATTTTTAAAAGGAACCCGGCGGCCTACCAGGTGCGCCGCCTCCGGCGTTCCCTGCGGCCGCAGGTTGGTGATAGCATTACCGAAGCGGTCGAAGGTGAGCACCTCGCCCTCGTTGCCCACAACGATACTTAGCGGCAATCGCTTTAGCTCGTTGGGATCCACTTCTTCGCCCAGGGCCGCCGGTGGAACCCCGGCGGCCAGCAGCGCCGCCGCCGGCGCGAAGACGTCGCGGCCGTGGAAGGTGTTACTTACCGGCCTATCCGTATAACGTTCCGGCTGCAGCCGCCAGGCGGACTGCGGCGGGTCGCGCTCAAGAGCAAAGCTGAGCAGCCCGTTGTCGGGGGCTACGTACCAAAGCCGCTCGCCACGCACCGCCAGGGCCCACCGTTCGCTGCCGACGCCGGGGTCCACCACCGCCAGCAACACGCCGTTTGTTGCTAAAAAGGGCTGGGCGGCGTATGCCTGAAAAGCTGCATGACGCACGTCGCCGGCGGGCAGGTCGTGGGCCAGGTCGAGCAGCCGCGCCGCCGGAGCGCGGGCGGCGACGACGGCGCGGACGACTCCCGCGTAAACGTCGCGGCAGCCGAAGTCGGATAAAAAGTAGACGGTTCGCAATGCTAGAAGAGCGCCCTAATCGAGGGCAAAAGGCCAACTAGAAGAAGAATCAGGGCCGCGGTTAGCCAGCCGGCCATATTGGGCCAAATGCCGGCGAAGCGGTGCCGCACCCAGTAGAGAAAAGCGGCCGCAGACCACCACAACACCAACGGCGAGAGCCAGACCAGGCCGCCGGTGAGAATCGCGAACAGCGGCGCTAAGCCAGCTCCGTAGCGAACCCGGAAGACGGTGGGCGCCACCACGCGCAATAGCGGCTCTGCTAGAGCCATGCCGGCGACGGCCAGTGCGCCGCTATAGAGGAGCGGGTTGAAGGGCAGCGGGTGCAACCAAGGCAACCGCGGTCGCAGCCAAGCAAAACCCACTACCAGCAGAGCCAGCAAGGTTCCCACCCAAAGGCCTTCGATCCAGTTTTCCCGTTTGCCAAGGGGCGGGGGAGCTTCTTCGGGCGTATGCCGGAGCACGGTTAGGGCCGCCAGCGCCATAGTCGCTGCGGCGCTCAGGAAAAACAGGGGCCGTACCAGGTCGGCCTGGACGGGCGTGAACGCGGCCAGCAGGTTGTGGTAGAGCCACCAACCCGCGAGCAGGGCCACCGCGCCCCCGACCAGCCAGCTCAGGGCAAAGACCGCGTATAGGCGGCCTACCCCCCAGGTATAGTCCTCGCGCACCTCCAGGGTGCTAATGGGCTCGATGCGGCTCTCGCCGTAGAGGTGTAAAGCAGCCAGCAGCAACGCTCCAAAGAGCCAGAGCCAGCTGGCGCGCAATAGGCCACCTACCAGGTCACTGCTGCCGCCGAGCTGGCTGAGCACCAGGTTGCCCTTGCCTATTTTGCCCATGCCGTAATAGCTGATCGCCAGGGTACGCAACGCCTCGGCGTAGCGCTCGTCGCTGCTTGGTAGCTCCTTGAGAGCTCCTTCCAGGGTTGCCGCTGCCTCCGGCAGGCGGCCGGCGCTGAGCAGCAGGCGCCCTTTGAGCGGGGCTAGTTCGGGCCCTTCGAGGTCTCCAAGCTCCTCGAGCGCTTCGCTGGGGCGGTGCATTCGTTCCAGCAGCTCGGCGGCGTATACGCGGCCTTCTTCACGGCCTAAAAGCGCTGCTTCGCGGTAAGCCGCCAGCGCCTCGTTGAAACGCCCCAGCTTTTCCAAAGCGCGGCCGCGGATAAGGGAGGCCTCGGCTCCGGGGACGTGCCGGCTCATCTCCAGCGCCTGACGGTAACGCCCTTTGACGAGCAGGAAGCGGGCGCTGAGGGTGCGGGTCTCGAGGTCGTCGGGGGCCAGCTTGGAAAGGTGGTCTATCAGATCGCCGGCTTCGTCCACCCGCTTTTCGTCGAGGTAGATCCGCGCCAGTAGCTTGAGCGCGGGCACGTAGTCGGAGTTGGCCGTCAAGGACAGCTCGCAAGCAGCGGCAGCGCCAGTTAGTACGTGTTTGGTGTAGAGAGTGCGGCACTGGTAATAATATTCGGCCGGGCCAGGGTTGAATTGGGCGGCGGCCATGGAAAGAAAAACCCACAGTGCTGCGATCCTCCAGAGCATACCTAGACTTTAGCACGAGCACCATTTGGACGCGCCGTATTTTGCTAGAATAAACGGCAAGTTCTAAGGAGGCGACATGCGCAAAATACTTACACTGGCCTTGGTTCTCTTCGCTGCACTCGCCTGGGCCAATCCTGAAGCCCTGATTGACCAGGGTTCGTACAAGGATGCTTACCAGGAGGCCCTTTCGTTGCACACCGCCAAAGGTTACGCGCTGGCGGCGCAGGCGGCGGTTCTCTATGCCAATCTCAAAGCCAGTACCGACAAAGAAAGAGAGTCCTGGTACGAAAAGGCCGAGCAGGCTGCCAAGAAAGCGGTCAAGAGCGATCCGAACTATGCCGAGGGTTACTTCGAGTTGGCCCGTGCTCAGGGGCGGCTGGCCCAGTTTAGGGGTATTCTCTCCAGCCTCGGTCTGGCCAGCTCGGTACGCGACAACCTCAATAAAGCGCTTAAGCTGAATCCCAGGCACGTCAGCGCTCTGGTGGCGCTGGCGATCTGGAACCTGGAGTTGGCTCAAAAGGGTGTGGGTTGGCTCTATGGCGCCAGCATCGACAACGTCAAGCCGCTGTTCGAAAAGGCCATCAAGCTCGAGCCCAACGAGGTAGCGCATCGCTTGGAGTATGGCTTTGCCCTTTACCGTATGAAGCGGTACAAAGAGGCCCGGGTGCAGCTCGAAAAAGCCCTGGAACTGCCGGCCCGGACCTACGCCGACAAAATGGACCAGCAGCAGGCCCGGGAGCTGCTCGACGAAATGAAGAACAAGTAACGCGCAAAGCGCTCACTTGCCGAGGCGCTCGAGACGGCCGCTGACCCTGAGCAAGAGGTCTAGGCTCAGCTCGGGCACCTCGGCGAAGTTTTGCAAGTAGCCGCGCACGAAGGCGCCGGCCTCGGTGGGTACGCCGGCGCGCCCGCAAACGATGGCCGCCGCCGCCCCGGCTTCGAAGCGGCCGCTGATGTCGTCGGCGGGCGGGCGTGAGGGCCAGTCGCAGCCCGGGCACTCCCCCAGATGACCCAAAAATAGCCGCGCCAGTTCGTAGACCAGCGTGGAATAGCGGGCGGCTTCGTCCTGGGCTTCGTCCAGGCCGATGGTAAAGGGCGCCTCGCCGGCTTTGCCGCGGCGCAGGCGGCCACGAGGCTCCTGCTCGAAGAGCGGACCTACCGCCGCTACGCCCTCGCGTCGGACCCGCTCGATGGTATTTTCCAGGCGGGCGCCGACGTCTACGGGCTCCGCCGCAGGCAGCGCTACCGGGGCGCCGCTGGTTTCGCTCACGTCGAACACGAACTGCAGAGGTCCGCCGGGGTGCAAGAGCAAGGCCGGCTGCGCCCCGGGCAGTGGCTGCCGGCCCAACTGCAGCCACTCGGCGGCGGTACGCACCATGCTGGCCGCTGGTTTTTGGACGTGTAGCAACGCGGCGTTGTAGGGCGAGAGATCGCGCATCTTGATCACGAAGTCGAGCAGGCTGCCAAAGGTGCGGCTGTCGCGATAGCGACGCGCCAGGTGGCCCAGCTCGTCAAACGCCCGCAGCTCGGCAAGGCGCTCTTCACCGGCCGCGGCCGGTGGTTGCCAGTCGGGGAACAACGGACTCTGATGCACGCTCGCCTCTGCTCCCATTCTATGCGCCCCGCCGGCGCCCTGCGGCTACACGCCGGCCGCGGCGCGCAACTCTTCTTCCCGTGGCCAGCGCCCGTCAGCCAGAGCCGCCGTCAGCGCCCGCGCCACCCGCTCACCGGCGTCGCGCACCCGCCGCCACTCGGTCAGCGGCCGCCCGCTGGGGTCGGGCAGGCTAACGTGGAGGCGGCGGGTGCGGGCCGGGTAGGCGGGGCAGGCTTCGGCGGCGGCGTCGCAGACGGTGAGCACCAGGTCAAAGTTCCAGGGGTCGGGAACCTCGTAGAGGGTCTTGGAATATTGCCCGCCCAGGTCTATGCCGGCCTCGGCCATCACTGTCAGGGCCTCCGGCTTGACGCGGGTCTTCTCGGTGCCCGCCGACCACACTTCGGCCGCCAGGCCCGCTTCCTCCGCCAGACGGCGCAGCCAGCCCTCCACCATCTGGCTGCGGGCGGAGTTGTGGGTGCAGAGCACCAGCAGCCGTGGCTGGGCGGGTGGTGATTTGGTCATGGTTGCACGTAAGCCGCGATCAAGCGCGCCAGCTGCTCCGGACCGGGCACGCGACCGCTCAAAAGCACCTTTTCGCCCGCTACCAGGGCCGGCGTGGCGCTCACCCCGTAACCGAGAATGGCGGGGTAGTCTTCCACCTTTTCTACCCGCGCCTTGGCCGCCAGCAGGTCAAGGGCCTCGTAGAGGTTGGCCTCTAAGGCCCGGCAGTTCTTGCAACCCGTGCCCAGCACCTTGAATACCGTCATCTTTACCTTTCTCAGGCCACCTGCAAAAGGAACTTGACGCCAATCGTAATCAGCGTCAGCGCTACCAGGATGGCCACTATCTTCATCAACCGCGGGCTCCAGATGAGGTCGGTCAACCAGGCGACAATGGAAACGCCCACCCAAATCGCCAGCGCGGTGGTCCACATCGCCACCGAGAAGCCGTTGCCGTAAACGTATTCGCCAAAGACCGCACCGGCGGCGGCGGCAATGGTGCCGAAGGTGCCGATGGCGTAGGCGACCGGCATTTTGTGGCCTACCGCCCAGTTGTAGAGCGGGACAGCAAAGGGCTTGCCGCCGGCCGATATGAGACCGGTAAACAGCCCCGCTCCCAGCGAGATGGGGGCAATCCAGCTGGGGTGCTCCGGTTCCGGCTTACCTGCGCCCGGTTTTACGAACAGCAGGCGCAGGCCCATGGCCACCGCGTAGGCTCCGAGAATGCCTATCAGTATTGCCGTCGATAGCGAGTGCGCCCAAAGCCGGCCCAGCGCCCCGCCGGCGAAGCCGGCGATCACGGCAGCCCAGCCCTCCCAGGAGGGGAAGCGGGCAAACGCCCCCCAAAGCCAACCTTCGCGACGAAGAAGCCCATGGCTGGCGGCCGCCAGCAGTAGAACCAGCAGGTTTACTCGCACGGCGGTGTCGATATGCAGGTGCCCCATGGTCAGCAGCAAGAGGGCTACGAAAACTCGGTCTATCCAGATGCGCAGCGAAGAGGTCACGAAGCCGACGATCAGCGCGATGAGTACCAGAACCGTTACCGAGATCAACACGATGCCACCTCCCTAAGACGTTCCTTCAGGCTTTTCGGGTCGAAACGGCAGTCGGGGAAGAGGTCGAAGACGTTCAGCGCCCGACCGCAAACGATGATGCCGGGAGAGGACAAGACGTGGTGAGCTACCGCCATCTTGGTCCCTTCGTCGCTGGACAGAGATAACTCCTGGAAGGGTATCCCGGCGCTTTCGAAAGCCTTCCGCACCCGCTCGCTACGACGGCAACCGGGTGCGGTTAAAAGCAGAACGCCTCTTTCCTTCACTCCAACTCGTCTATTACCGCCTCGGCGTTCTCGATGACCTTACCGGCGGCGGCGAAGCGGGCAATGTAGAGGGCCTCGAGAATTTCCTGCTTGCTAAGGCCAATGGCGCGGCCGCGGTGGGCCATCGCCCGGGCGCAGCCGTCCGCGCCCAGGGCGACCGAAACCGCCAGGTGGATCAGCACCCGCGTCCGCTCGTCGAGGGCGCCGCCCTCGGGTTTGGCGAACTGCTTACCGGCCAGATGGTTGGCGAAGAGGGCGGGGTCTTTCTCGTATATCTTTTCCATGACCGGCGGCAGCGCCGCACCAAGATTTTGCTGCATCATCGCGAGGGCTTTTTCCAGGTCCATACTTCTTCTCCTTTTCTGCCAGCGGTTAAGTGACCGCTCGCTTACCAAAGTAACCCATTATTAATGAGCCCATATGCAGGTAGCCAATCAGGGCCACTATCTGAATGAGGGGCAGCACCGCCGCCGGCAGGGCTACCAGCGGGCTCAAGGCGGTAACCGCGATGGCGATGGCGGTCCCGTTGTTCTTGCCGCTGGAAACGAAAGCCGTCCCCATATGCTCGCCGTAGTTGAGCCCCAGCAGCCGGTCCAGCCAGGTGGCGAGACCCAGGATCAATGCCAGGTAGATGAGCGATGCCGCCACCAGCGGTACCAGCAGGGGCCACTTGGCGGCCAGCATGGCCCCCTTGAGCAGGAAGATGAGGGCAACCAGCACCAGCATGGTCAGCATGGTCAGCGAGTCCAGCCAGGGCTTGAGCCTGGCGAAGCCGTGCTCGCCGTAAACGCGCAGCACTCCGCGCCGGGTAAGGTCGCCCAGGAACATCGGCAGGATCAGCACCCAGAGGACCGTCAGCAAGAGGCTGGCGGTGGGTATGGCCAAGTGATAGTTGCGGGCCAGCGCGGTCAGGAAGAGCGGCAACAAAAGGGGCAAAAGCAAGAAGTTGAGTGCCTGGGCCACCGTGGCCACCTCGAGACTACCGCCGGCCAGCCCGGTATAGCCCACCGCCATCGAAGAGCCGGGAATGAGCATCACCAGGAAGAACCCCAGCGCCAGCTGCGGATTGCCGATAAAGACTCGCGCCAGCAGGTAGGCCAGCAGCGGCGTGACCAGGTAGTTATACGCCAGGCTCAGCAACACCGGCTTGGGTTCGCGGGCCACGCGCGGCAGCAGCTCCAGGTTGAGGTTGATCATCATCGGGTAGATCATCAAGAACACCAGCACCTGCGCGAGCGTTCGTAAGATTCCCTTGTGCGCCGCCACCCAGGGTGCATAGCTCACCCCGCCCCACCAACCAAGAGCGATGGCCAGGAGGGAGTAAACGAGCAAGAAGCGCTTCAGGTGTGCCGCAAGTCTGTTACCCATCATGGTTCGCCTCCTATCCCAAAACGGCGTTGAAGAGATACCCCACACCGACGATTCCCGTAGCTACCACGCCCACGTAGACCGCCAGCAACTGGGTTTTGAGCACCCGCCTGAGAATGAGCATTTCGGGCAGGGAAAGGGCGACCACCGCCATCATGAAAGCCAGTAGCGTGCCCATGGCCATCCCTTTGTCGTGCAGCGCTTCCACCAGCGGCAAAACGCCGGCGGCGTTCGAGTAGAGTGGTACGCCCAGGAGTACCGCCCCAAATACCGCGAAGGGGTTATGGGGCCCGGCCAGTTTGAGGAAGAAACCCGCCGGCACCCAGCCGTGGATCAGCGCGCCCAGGGCAATGCCGGCCACCAGGTAGGGCCAGACCTTGCCGACGATGGCGCGCACCTCGGCGGCGGCGAACTCCATCCGCTCGGCCAATGCTACGCCGGGTTCGCCGGGGCGCTGGCCGAGCGGTATTTTATAGACGAACTCCTCCACCCAGCGCTCTAGCCCCAGCCGCCCCAGCAACCAGCCGGCCAGCATGGCCAGCAAGAGCCCGGCGCCCAGGTAGAGCGCAGCGATCTTCCAGCCGAAGAGCCCGAACAGCAGCACCAGCGCCACCTCGTTGACCATCGGACTGGCGATCAGAAACGAGAGAGTAACCCCCAACGGCACCCCGGCCGCAACGAAGCCGATGAAGGCCGGAACCGCGCTGCACGAGCAAAAGGGCGTTACTACTCCCAGGGCCGCGGCCATGGCGTTGCCCACACCCTCGCGGCGGCCGCCCAAAAGCGCCTGCGTGCGCTCCACGCTGAAGAAGCTGCGCACGAGCGCTACCAGATAAACGATGCCTACCAGTAGGAGCAAAATCTTGCTGGTATCGAAGAGGAAGAAGTGCAGCGCGCCCCAAACGCGCTCTTTGCCGTCGAGCCCAAGAACGCGCCAGAGGAGCCGGTCCCAAAAAGGGCGGTTGAGCGCCAGCGCTGTCAGCCAGCCGCCGGCCAGCAGCGCCAGCCGCAGGGACAAAGCAGCAGTGGTAACGGTGCGGCTCATCGACCGCCTTCCACGGGGCGGCCGGCCGGTCCGACTCGGCAGGAGCAGAGCCCCTTCTTCTTACCGCGGCCGGAGGGAATGGCCGTGCGCAGTTCCTTCAGGCGCGGGCGGTTCAACTGGTAATAGACCCAGCGACCGCGCTTTTCGGCGACGACCAGCCCGGCCTCCTTGAGGACGCGCAGGTGGTGCGACAGCAGGTTTTGCGGGATGGCTTCGAAGTGACTTTGTATCTCGCAAACGCAGTGCTCGCCACCTTCGAGAATGCGCAGCACGCGCAGGCGCGTTGGATCGGCCAACGCCTTGAAGGCCGCCGCCTGCTCTTCAATATCCATTGTATCAATATCCGTAGATACATTCACGGCACCATGCTACATTGTCTTTTCGAAGAACACAAGTCCCCTGGTGGTTGAAGGGGGCGACCCGCATAGCAACGCCAACCGCCGGTTCCGAAAGTTGCTACACCAGCATATTGGTAGTTCAGAAGTAAGGTGTCAGTAAGGTATCAAACGCAACTCGCCCCCTAAGGTAGGGGGCGATAGAAACGCGTTCTACTCTGGAGCCAGCGGCCGGATTTGAACCGGCGACCTACCGCTTACGAGGCGGTTGCTCTACCGCTGAGCTACGCTGGCGCGCAGCAGCCCTAAGTATAGGCAAAGCGCGGGCGGGCTGTCCAGCGATTGTAATTGGCCACTACATCTGAGACTCCCCACCCTCGGGGACCAACTCCCCTTGCATCATAGCCAGGAACTCTAAAGGAGCCAGGCCATCCAGGGAGCGGTGGGGCCTTCGCCTGTTGTAGTAGTCG
>JALVWZ010000272.1 GCA_027023115.1 Thermaceae bacterium | reverse complement strand
GGTTCGCTCAGGCGCGGTGGACGGCCGCGCCTACCACGCCAACCACTACGTCAGCTACACCGGCGCCGAGACCCAGTGGGACCCGGTTCACTACGAGCCCTACGACCGCCTCGACGCCTACGCCATAAACCGCCTCTTCGACGCGCTTGCGGCCTACGTTTTCGACGGCGACCAGGAAGCGGCGGCGGTCGCCCTCGGTGGCGGCGCGGCCGAGCAGGTAAACATGGGCCCGCTGCCGCCTCTAGAGGTAAGCGACGATCCCGACTTCCGCGACCCCGCCGCGACTTACGACTACGTCTGTAAAGACAACAATAACGAGGGCTGGGACGACCTGGACATCTGGATGCTGGCGGACGCCTGCCCGAACCCTTAACCGCGCCGTGGCGCCAGTTTAGCCGTCTGAGCTCGGATATTTCGTTTGGGTTTGGGGCCGTGGCTTACGGTAAGCTGCTTGAAAGCGCCGGAGGCCCCTGAAGAGCCATGGACTATATCAACGAACTGCTAATCCTGCTGGGCAGCTTTTTCATACTGGCGCTAGCCGCCAACTCGGTGGGGCGTTACGCCACCCGCTACAACCTGCCTCTGATCAGCGGCTTTTTGATAACCGGCATCATAATCGGCCCCTACGTATTGGGAATGATCAGCAAAGAAGAGCTGGAGAAGCTGCGCTTTCTCGACGAGATGGCGCTGGCCTTCATCGCCTTCGCCGCCGGCGCCGAGCTCTACCTGGGGGAGGTGCGCCCGCGCCTGCGCCCGATCGCCGTCATGACCGTGGCGCAGACGCTCGCCATCACCGTCGTGGGTGCCTGGGCGGCCTACCACCTCTTCGGCTTCATCCCCCACCTCGGCGAACCCGCGCGCCGCGCGGTCGCGCTGATGACCGGGGTCGTGCTGATCGCGCGCTCGCCTTCCTCGACGATCGCGGTCATCAACGAGCTGCGCGCCAAGGGCCCCTTTACCCAGCTGGTGCTGGGGGTGACGGTCGTGACCGACGTGGTGGTGATCGTCCTCTTCACCCTCGCCTACGAGCTGGCCCTGGTCTGGGTGCACGGCCGGCCGCTGGGGCTGGGCTTCCTGCTGCTGCTGGCGGTGGAGATCGCCACCTCGGTGGCGCTCGGCTACCTGCTGGCGGCCTTCTTCCGGCGGCTGATGGCGACCCGGCTGCACGCTTGGGTCAAGGGGGCGCTGGTGCTGGCCTCGGGGTACGGCGTCTTCGCCCTCAGCCACGCGCTGCGCGAGGCGAGCGACCGCCTGCTGCACGCACCGGTGACGCTCGAGCCGTTGCTCATCGGCATGATCGCCAGCTTCTTGCTGGTCAACTACTCGGGCTTTCGCGACGAGTTCAGCAAGCTCCTCGAGGACCTGGGGCCCGCGGTCTACATCGCCTTCTTCACGCTCACCGGCGCGGGGCTCGCGCTCGACGTGCTGGCGCGCGCCTGGCCCATCGCCCTGGCCCTCTTCGCCGCGCGCCTGGCGGGCATCTTCTCCGGCTCCTTCCTGGGCGCGCTGCTGGCGCGCGAGCCTCTGCGCCACGCCGCCTATTCGGGCCTCGCCTTCGTGACCCAGGCGGGGGTGGCGCTCGGGCTTACCAAGAAGGTGGCCGACGAGTTTTCCGGCTTCGGCGAGCCCTTCGCCGCGGTCATCGTGGGCCTGATCGTGCTCAACCAGGTGGTGGGGCCGCCGCTTTTCAAGTGGGCCCTCTTGCGGGTGGGCGAGGCGCACCCGCGCGGCGTGGGCGGCTTCGAGGGAGGGCGCGACGTCATCATCTTTGGCGACGATACCCAGACTGCCACCCTGGCGCGGCGCCTGCAAAAGGACGGCTGGCGGGTCCGCCTGGCTACACCCGACCCGGAACGGGCCGCAGAGCTGGCCGCCGGAGGCCTGCCGGTAGTCGCCTACGAAAAGCTCGACGCGGAAACGCTGACCAGGTTGGGAGCCGAGCGGGCCGACGCCGTGGTCTGCCTTCTTGACGACGAGGCCAACCACCGGATCTGCTCGCGGTTTTACGAAGACTACGGCACCGGCACCCTGGTGGTGCGGCTGGCCGACCGCGCCTTGCGCGAGCGCTTCGAGCAGATAGGAGCCCGCGTCGTGGACCCGAGCG
>JALVWZ010000271.1 GCA_027023115.1 Thermaceae bacterium | reverse complement strand
GTGTTGTGGGTGTTTTCCAGGGCGATCAGGCCGGTAGGGGCTTTGTGGGGCGAGTCGTGAATGGCCGCGCGCACCTCCTCGGGGTCGGGCACGCCGTAAGGAGCCGGCACGAAGCGCGGCGAAGCGCCCGCAAGGTTGGCCATCGCCCCGGGTTCGAACTCGTAGACGTGCGCCCCTTGGGTGACTATGATCTCTTGGCCGCGCCGGGTATGCACCAGCAGGGCCACCTGATTGGTCATCGTGCCCGAGGGCATGTAGACTGCCCGTTCGAAACCGAGCAGCTCGGCGGCGGTTTGCTCGAGGCGGTTGACGGTCGGGTCTTCGCGGTAGACGTCGTCGCCTACCTCGGCCTCGGCCATCGCACGGCGCATGGCCGGGCTGGGGCGGGTTACGGTGTCGGAGCGAAAGTCGAGAACGTGCATGCGCCCATCCTAACGCCGCAAACGACCTTCGGCCCAGGCGGCCAGGGCAAAGAGGTCGGCGTCGCGACCGGGCGCGGCCGCCAGCATCAGGCCGACGCCGGGCGAAAGCGGCAGGCTGACCGCCGGCCCGGAGTAGAAGTTGAAGAGCATGGTGTGAGCCAGCACTCGCCCGTTGGCGCGGAAGAACGCCTCATCGCTGGCCTCCACCTCTTCCAGTAGCGGCGGCATCACCGGCAGCGTCGGCAGCGCCAGCGCGTCCCAGCCGGACACCTCTTCCCAAAAGCGCGGCAGCCGGCGGGCGCGTTCGCGCCTGAGGGCCTGTAAGTCGGCGGGCGGGCACTGGGCCACCTCCATGATTCGCCGCACCACGCGCCGGTCCATCTCGGCCCCGTGCTCGCGCACCAACCCGCCGTACGAAGCGTACGCCTCGTGGCTCGCCAGCGGACCGTACCGGCGGTAGAGCTCGTAAACGGCGGTCAGCGACGGCAGCGCGGTGGTCTCCACGCGCGCGCCGGCGCGCTCCAGCTCGCGCGCGGCGGACTCGAAGGCGCTCCTCACCGCGGGCTCGGTTCTTTCCAGGAGCTCCGCCGGCACCAGCAGCCGCGGCGGCAACGCCGCCGGCAGGGGGCGAAAGGGCTCGCCCACGAGCGCCAGGAACAGGCTCCAGGCGTCGGCCACGGTGCGCGCCAGCGGGCCGACGGTGTCGAGGCTCTCCGCTAGCGGCGTGACCCCGGCGGTCGGCACCGCGCCCCAGCTGGGCTTGAAACCCACCAGGCCATTGCAAACGGCCGGGATGCGCAGCGAGCCGCCGGTATCGGTGCCCACTGCCAGCGGCACCCAGCCGCGGGCCACCGCCACCGCCGAGCCCGATGACGAACCCCCGGGCACCCAGGCGGGATCGAGCGCGTTTACCGGCGTGCCATAGTGGGGGTTGAGGCCCAGGCCTGAAAACGCCAGTTCGTTGAGCTGGCTCTTGCCCAGGATTACCGCGCCGGCGCGCTCGAGATTACGCACCGCGGCCGCGTCCTCGCGGGCGGGGCGGCCGAGCCGCGCCAGCACCACCGAACCCGCGCCGGTAACCAACCCTTCCACGTCGAGCAGGTCTTTGACCAGCAGGGGTACGCCGTCGAGCGGCCCCCGGGGCCGCCCTTCCCGGTAGCGCGCGGCGCTGTCGTGGGCGGCGGCGAGGGCGCGTTCTGGCGTGAGGGCGGCCACCACCGGTCCGGGCTCTATTCGTTCGAGAGCGTCTTTCGCGACCTCGAGCGGCGAGAGCCTTCCGCCGGCAAACGAGGCAACCAGTTGGGCAGCGCTTTCCACGGGCTAAGTCTACCCGGCGCGGTGTTAGGGTGGAGGGGTGGAAGTCTGGCTGATCCGCCACGGCGTAACCGGCCACAACAAAAACGGTTTTTGGCAGGGGCAGCGCGACGTGCCGCTGGCGCCCGAGGGAGTGGAGCAGGCGCGGCGGCTGGCTATCCGGCTCGAGCGCCTCGGGCTTACCTGGACGGCCCTCTACACCTCCGACCTTTCCCGCGCCGTTCGCACGGCCGAGGTCCTGGGCGAGCGGCTGGGTCTGGTGCCAAAGCGTGACCGGCGCCTGCGCGAGGTGTGCGTGGGCGAGCTCTCGGGCCTCAGCCGCGAGCAGGTGCGGCAGCGCTACGCCGAGTACGTCGCCGGTTCTCTGCGCGACCCCTGG
>JALVWZ010000270.1 GCA_027023115.1 Thermaceae bacterium | reverse complement strand
GTGTAGCCATATTTATAGATGGCAGCAACCTCTATAAGGGTTTGGTTTCGGCTCTGGGCGCCGAGTATCGTTTGAACTTCGTCAAGTTCATCGAGGCTTTGGTGGCTGGTCGCAATCTTTTGCGCGCTTATTACTACAACGCTCCCCTGCCTACCGAGGACGTAGCCAGCAGAGCTCATCAGAGTTTCCTGAACTACTTAAAACGGGTGCCCTACGTTTCGGTCCGATTAGGGCGGCTCGAGCGCCGGGGCGAAACCTTCGTCGAGAAGGGCGTGGACATCCAGATAGCCGTCGACATGCTGCGTCTAGCCTACGCCCGTGCCTACGACGTCGGTGTGCTGGTGAGCGGCGACGGCGACTTCGCCGAGGTGGTGCGGGTGGTGCAGGACATGGGCATGCAGGTGGAAAACGCCACCTTCCACGCGCTTTCTTCGTACCGGCTGGCGCAGCAGGCCGACCGCTTCTACCCCCTCGACGAGTTCCCCTGGGACACGCTCAAGTCGAGCCTCGACTAAACGAAGAGCGCCAGCAGCAGATAACCGCCAACCCCCAGCAGCGCCAGGTCGCCGACCTTGAGCGTGGCCGGCCCCAGCGGCGTTTGCCCAAGGCGCGCCGCCAGCCAGGCGAGGGCTATCTTGGTTCCTACGATGAGCAGATAGAAGCCCAGCAAAAAGGCCCAGGCAAAGCCGCCCAGACGGTGCAACAGCGGCGCTCCCACCAGGAACCAGAAGGCGTACATGTGCGGGTTGGTCAGATTGACCAGTACCGCCGCACGCAGGCTGCCGCCGTCGCTTTCCGTGGCGGCCGCGGCGCCGCTGCGCAAGAGGCCGCTGCCGCCCAGGTATAGCAAATAGACCCCGCCGGCCAGCTGCAGCGCGTCCAGCAGCCGCCCGGGGAGGGCGTCGCCCACCAGCCAGGCCAGCAGCACCGCCCAGCTGTCGGTCAAGAGCGGCGCCAGCGCCGCCAGCGCGCCGGCGCGAAAACCCCGGGCCACCGCCTCGCGCAGTACCAGCGCCAGCAGCGGCCCCGGGCTGACTCCGGCGGCCAGGCCCAGCGAGGCGCCGATTACGAAGGCTTCCACTCCAGCACCACCACTTCCCCCAGCGGGGTCAGGGTGTGGCTCCCAGTCACCTCTGCGGCGTCGCCGGGGCGAAGGTGCAGGTAGTCGCCGCCGGGGAGGTCTACCAGCAGTTCGCCTTCCAGGAGCACGTAGAGCCGCCGTGCTTCTCCGCTTTGCGGCGTGCTCAGGCGCAGCACCTGCAAGCCGGGCCAGCCGGGGAGTTGGAAGGCGCCAGCGCGCGGAGCCAGCCGCGCCAGCGGCAGCAGGGTGCCCGAACCGTTTTCCACGGCCCGATTATAGCCGCCCAGGTTTGACAGGCGCTAAAAGAAAGTATAGAATAGGCGAGTTTGCGGGCAAAACCCACCCATCGTTCCGAGTACGGGGCAGGCAGGCGGGGCCCCGGAAAGGAA
Organism: Thermaceae bacterium; assembly: GCA_027023115.1. Lineage (GTDB taxonomy): Bacteria > Deinococcota > Deinococci > Deinococcales > Marinithermaceae > Oceanithermus. The sequence goes on along the minus strand of JALVWZ010000270.1, from coordinate 647 downwards.
ACAAGATGTTTGCAGAACTAGGCTTATCTGAGCGCTCTTTACGGGTGCTCGAGCAAAAAGGCATTACCACCCCCACCCCCATCCAGCAGGAGGCGCTACCGGCGGCGCTGGCCGGCCGCGACGTGCTCGGTTTGGCACGCACCGGCACCGGTAAGACGCTGGCGTTCGCCTTGCCGATTGCCGAGCGCTTCGAGGCCAGCCGCGAGCCAGGCCGGGCTCCGCGCGCGCTGGTGTTGGCGCCCACGCGCGAGCTGGCGTTGCAGGTGGCCGGCGAGATCGAGTGGACCAACCCGCACTTGCGGGTGGTGACCGTCTACGGCGGCACCGGCTATGGTAGCCAGGCGGCGGCGCTAAAGCGTGGCTGCGACGTGGTGGTGGCCACCCCGGGCCGCGCCATCGATTATCAAAACCGCGGCGTGCTCGATCTCTCGCAGGTGCGCATAGCCGTGCTCGACGAGGCCGACGAGATGCTCTCGATGGGCTTCGAGGAGGCGGTGGAAACGCTGCTTGGGGCCACCCCCACGGACCGGCAGACCCTGATGTTCTCGGCCACCCTGCCCGGCTGGGCCAGGCGGTTGGTAAAGCGTCACCTGCGCGAGCCGCTGGTGGTGAACGTGGTGCAGGAAGAAGAGGTTAGCTACCGCGAG
>JALVWZ010000269.1 GCA_027023115.1 Thermaceae bacterium | reverse complement strand
ACCGCGGCCACTTCGGGCAGAGGCAGGCGGTAGAGCTCGAGCAGTTCTTCCCGCTCCAGACGCTCGCCCGCCAGGGCCTTCTCCAGGACCTTCATAGCGCCATGCTAACACCCCGCGCGTAGAATATAGGTATGGAACTACTGCGCGTGCCCATCGAGAAACCGGAGGAGCTGAACGTAATTCTCGGCCACTCCCACTTCATCAAGACGGTCGAGGACGTTCACGAGGCGCTGGTTCAGTCGCTGCCCGGCATAAAGTTCGGACTGGCTTTCAACGAAGCCAGCCAGGACCGCCTGGTGCGCAAGAGCGGTACCGACTCCGAACTGGTGGAGCTGGCCGCCAAGAACGCGCTGGCGGTGGGGGCCGGTCACTTCTTCATAATCGTCCTCGGCGAGGGCGTTTTCCCAATCAATGTCATGCACGCCCTGCGAACAGTGCCCGAGCTGGTGAACCTCTACGCCGCCACCGCCAACCCGCTGGCGGTTCTGGTGGCCGAGGAGGGGGAGCAGCGGGCGGTGCTGGGAGTTTTCGACGGCTTCGTGCCGCTTGGCGTCGAAGGTCCCGCAGACGAGGAGAAAAGGCGCGGCTTCCTCAGAATGATCGGCTATAAACTAGGCGGATGATGATAGCCCCAGGAGAAAAAGCACCCAACTTTTGCCTGCCCGACGAGGGCGGACGAGAACACTGTCTGGCGGACGAACGCGGCCGCTGGGTGGTGCTCTACTTTTACCCCAAGGACAACACCCCCGGTTGCAGCACCGAAGCGCGCGAGTTCAACGAGCTGCGGCGTGAGTTCGAAGCGGCGAACGCCGTGGTCTATGGGGTTTCCAAAGACCCGATTCGCAGCCACGCCCGCTTCGCGGAAAAACTGGGGCTGAGCTTTCACCTGCTGTCAGACGAAGGCGCAGAAGTCTTACGGGCCTACGGCGCTTGGGGTAAGAAAAAGCTCTATGGCAGAGAGTACGAGGGCACCATCCGCTCGACGGTACTGATAGACCCCGAGGGGCGGGTGGCCGCCGTCTGGCCCAAGGTAAAGCCAAAAGGACACGCCGCCGCAGTGCTGGCCAAACTGCGCGAACTAGGGGAGAGCCATGAACGTTGAGGAGCTGAAAAAGCAAGCGGCGCGCGCCTCGCTGCGCTACGTCGCCAGCGGTATGAAGCTGGGTCTGGGGACCGGTACTACCGCCCGCTGGGTGGTGATATTCCTCGGGGAAATGTTGCGCAACGGCAAGTTGAAGGACGTTACCGCAGTTCCCACATCGAGCGCCACCGCCGCGCTGGCTCGTTCCGAAGGCATTCCAGTAGTCGAGCTGGACGCTGACGGCGTGGACCTGGCTATTGACGGGGCAGACGAGATAGACCCCAACCTGACTCTCATCAAGGGCCGCGGCGGAGCGCTGTTGCGGGAGAAGATAGTCGAGGCGGCGGCCGGGCGCTTCATCGTGATAGTCGACGCCAGTAAGAAGGTGGACGTGCTCGGCAGCCGCGCGCCGCTGCCGCTGGAGATCGCCCGTTTTGGCTGGCGGCGCACTGCGGCGCTGGTAGAGAGGCTGGGGGCAAGCGTAAAGCTGCGCCAGAACGAAGGCGAGCCGGTAATCAGCGACAACGGCAACTACCTGCTCGACGCCGAGTTTGGCATCATCGGCGATCCGGCCGGACTGCAGCACAGCCTCAAGTCGCTGCCGGGAGTATTCGAGGTGGGCATCTTTCACGGGATGGCCGACCTGGCGATAATAGCCGGCCCAGACGGGGTAGAGGAGGTGAGCCGGTGAGGCACTGGTTTACGCCCCGCGAGGTGCGCAGCGAGCTGCCGGCGGAGATTGCGCGGGCGGTACAGGGTTGGATGCTGGAACGCGAGGTGGGCGAGCTTTCGCTGGAGCCGTTGGGTCGCTACTACGCGGTTCGCTTCAACGCCGCCGCCTCGCCGGTGCCCGGGGTTTACCTGCCGGCGAGCACGCTGGAAAGCGCTGCCGACCTGTTGGACCTGTTGCAGACGGCTTTGGAAATCTACTACGATGAGATGAACCTGGACCAGTAAAGGAGGTGGATCATGGACGTGCGTGGTGGCTGGCTTATATACACGAAGAGCGCGACTCCCGGAAGAACGCCCGCCGGGGTGAAGG
>JALVWZ010000268.1 GCA_027023115.1 Thermaceae bacterium | reverse complement strand
AGAAGAACCTGGCCCGGCGCGGCTACACCGTGCGCGACTACCTGCCCTACGGCGAGGACTGGTACCCCTACTTCTCGCGCCGCATCGCCGAGCGACCCGAAAATCTGCTGTTCGTCCTGCGCGGGATCGTGCAGGGCTAAAAGGAGGCGGTTTTATGACGCTGGAACCTTTCAAGAATGAACCAATCCTCTTCTTCAAGGACGAAGCCGAGCGCCGCGCCATGGAGCGGGCCCTGGCCGAGGTCAAGGCCCAGCTAGGGCGGGAGTACCCGCTTTTGATCGGTGATCAGAAGCTAACCACCGGCCGCTGGCTCGAGTCGCTGGACCCGTCAGACCCGGGCCGCCTGGTGGGGCGGGTCGCCCAGGCCGGCCCCGCCGAAGCCGACGCCGCCCTCGAGGCCGCCTGGGAGGCCTTCGAGACCTGGAAGCGCTGGCCCCAGGAGCACCGCTCGCGGGTGCTGTGGAAGGCCGCCCAGATCATGCGCCGCCGCAAGTTCGAGCTGGCCGCCTGGATGGTCTACGAGGTGGGTAAGAACTGGGTCGAGGCCATCGCCGACGTGGCCGAAGCCATCGACTTTCTCGACTACTACGGCCGCATCGCCCTGAACCTCAAGGGCCCCGAAGCGGTGCCCCTCTACCCCTACCCGGGCGAAGACAACGAGGCCTTCTACATCCCCCTGGGGGCCGGGGTCTCGATCAGCCCCTGGAACTTCCCGGTGGCCATCTTTACCGGCATGCTGGCCGGCCCCATCGCGGTGGGCAACACCATCGTCGCCAAGCCCGCCGAGGACTCGAGCGTGGTGGCTTACAAGGTGTTCGAGATCCTGGCCGAGGCGGGGCTGCCCCCCGGCGTGGCCAACCTGCTGCCGGGCATCGGCGAGGAGGTGGGCGCCCACCTGGTGGCCCACCCAAACACCCGCTTCATCACCTTCACCGGCTCGCTCGAGGTGGGCCTGATCATCACCGAGACGGCCGCGAAGCGTATCCCCAACCAGCGCTGGATCAAGCGCGTCGTCACCGAGCTGGGCGGCAAGGACGCCATCCTGGTGGACGAGACCGCCGACCTGGACCTGGCGGCGCAGCACATCGTCGCCAGCGCCTACGGCTTTTCGGGCCAGAAGTGCTCGGCGGCGAGCCGCCTGATCGTGGTGGACGAGGTCCACGACCTGCTAATGGAAAAGGTGACCGCGCGCAGCGAAAAGCTGGTGGTCGGCCCCGCCGAGGAGAACCCCGACATGGGCCCGGTGATCAACGCCGAGCAGGAGGCCAAGGTGCTCAAATACATCGAGATCGGCAAGAAGGAGGGCCAGCTCGTCCTCGGCGGCGAGAAGCTGGAAGGCCCCGGCTTCTTCATCGCCCCCACGGTCTTCACCGGCGTCGACCCGCACGCCCGCGTCGCCCAGGAGGAGATCTTCGGCCCGGTGCTCTCGACGATCCGCGTCAAGGACTTCGACGAGGGCCTGGAAGTGGCCAACGCCACCCGCTACGGCCTCACCGGCGGCGTCTTCAGCAAGAACCGCGAGCGGCTCGAGCGCGCCCGCTACGAGTTCCACGTGGGCAACCTCTACTTCAACCGCAAGATCACCGGCGCCCTGGTGGGCGTCCAGCCCTTCGGCGGCTTCAATCTTTCGGGCACCGACTCCAAAGCCGGCGGCCCCGACTACTTGCACCACTTCGTGCAGATGAAGTCGGTCACCGAGCGGTTCTAGTAATCGCGAGCGCAGGGCGCGGGGCGATTGCCCCGCGCCAAGTCTTTTTCCCGCCGGTCAAGGCGTCGTATCACCGTCGGGCTGGCTGCGGCCTTCTGTCATAATGAAGCTGATTGTCATCGACGCGGCGATGCGACAAGCGCTCAGGCATATGCTCCCCGAGTTGCGCGCTCGCTATGGAGTACGGCGCTTGTACGTCTTTGGATCGCGCACCTGCGGCGACGCCCGTACAGACAGCGACCTAGATCTCCTGATCGAGTTCGAGCGCACCCCAACCTTCTTCGACTTGGTCCGCCTCGAAAACGAGCTCTCCGGAGAGCTGGGGGTTCGCGTGCAGGTGGTAACCCGCGGCACCCTCAAGCCTTCTGCCTGGCCCGGGGTGAACCGCGACCTCGTGGAGGTATGAGCGTGGGTCGG
>JALVWZ010000267.1 GCA_027023115.1 Thermaceae bacterium | reverse complement strand
ACGCCCTGGAACACGGCGCGGTCACCTTCACCTGGGAGGTGCCGGCCGACCTGGGCGCGGTGGGGGAGCTCGATCTGCCCGAGTTCCTGCTGCCGCTGGTGCGCCTGCGCGGTGAGGACGCCGAGATAGTTCACGCCGGCCAGACCTGGGAGGCGGGCGAGAAGGTGATTTTCGCCAGCCGCCGGGACGAGGCCGCGGCGCGCCGGGCCCTTGCCACCCTCGGCGGAGGCGCAGAGTGAGCCGGCGCGATTATCTGCCCGAACACCTCGACCTGGGCGTAGGCGACAGCAGCGGCTACCGCGTCTTCTGGGACGGGGCGCGGCTAGTCTGGCAGCGAACGACGGCCGCCGGCGACGTTCTGGCCGAAGAAGTGCTCGACCCGGAACCGGAGCGCTGGCGGGCGTTCTGGGACGAGCTGGCGCGAGCGGGCGTTTGGGACTGGGAACCCTACTACGAACCGGAGTACCCCACCTGCGGCGGCAGTCAGTGGGCCGTCTGGATCGAACATTACGGGCTCGTCCTGCGCGCCGCCGGCCGCGACGCCTGGCCGCCGCGCTTCGAGCGCTACCTGGCCGCGGTCACGGCGCTGACGGGCGGACTGCCATTCAACTAGACGTAGGGTTCAAACGCGTTGTTCACGCTCCCCCGACGCCACGAACATCTTTTCTCGCCACCCTGGCTAAAGCTGAGGTCCGGGACCGTTTCGGAAGTCGCGTTTGGGGCTTTGCATCGTCACCATTGTTCTTACGACACGCGCGAGCAACGAAGACTACGCCGGCCTGGACCGGCTCGCGCGAGCCAAAAGCTCGCCCGGCTGGAATGACGAAAAAGCGGCATGTGGCCCGTGGCATGTGGCTTGTGGTTCATCCCGTCGCAGGGGCGGACCCGCTGGTCCGCCCCTGCGGGTACGTCCGTGGTGCGTGGTGATGGGATGGCCTGTGGCTCGTGGCCTGTGGCCTGTAGAAACACCATGCTCAGTTTTCGGCCCTTAACCGGTAGGGGAAGGTTTGAAACCTTCCCCTACGTTCCAGCATTTGCGCGTCAGCGACAACAGAACATCGGCTTCTTTTTCGGCATAGGCTCCGGATCTCGTCCGGGGAATCGGGAAAGGCGGCATGTGGCCTGTAGCTTGTGGCTTGTAGTCGTGGCTCGTGATTCGTGATGTGCGTTATCTCGTCGTAGGGGCGGACCCATGTGTCCGCCCGTGGGTACGTGGTACGTGGTGCGTGGTATGTAGTGACGGTGATAAGAGGATAACTCGTGGCTAGTAGCTTGTTGCGAGGCAGATCTCCCTCCCCTTCGGGGAGGGCCGGGGTGGGGGTTTTGGGCGCCGCATGAGCCAGACGTCGGATGCCGATACCCGCCTTACCCACATCCCACTTCCTGCCTACACCACGCAACACGTACTGCATCCTCCCGGACTTCGTGAACGACGTGTTGGTAGGTTGCAACTAGACCGATGAAAACCAAAGAGCCGGACTTTCGTCCGGCTCTTTGCTACCAAAAGCGGATCAGGCGGCGTCGGGGTCTTCCTTGGGCGGACGGCCCCAGATGAGGATGATGGCGTAGTAGACGACCACGTAGGTGAGCAGAGAACCGCCAAGGATGATGGTCCACAGCTGACCGGCGCTGAGGCCCAGCTCGGCCTTCCAGCCGGCCAGGGTGGTGGTCACCAGGAAGGCCAGCAACGCAAAGGTAACCGCGGTGCGCACCGGGTGGCGGGTGGGCAGCTCCATGTAGCGCATCTTGGTGCGGCGGGTATCCAGGAAGGGAAGCAGGATCGCCGCAAGCCCGAGTACGCCCGGGACCAGGATGCTGCCGATGAACTCCGAGTTCATCACCGCGCCGAAGGGCAGCGGAATCTTCAGGTCGCCGGGAATGATCTGCAGGATGCCGTAGACCCAGATCAAGTACCAGTCGGGCTTGACCGGCGGGGTGGAGGCGGTTGGCGGCCCGTAGATCTGGATTGGGTGGGCTATCCAGGTTCCGGCGATGAAGAAGACCACCGCCAGGTAGAGGAGGAAGAGGATGGTGGACATGTACGCCTGCTGCGGCATCAGCGGCACGCCCAGGATGCGGCCCGGGGCCACCTTCTTGGCGTAGGTCGGCTGGGTGTGCTTCTGCTTGACCA
>JALVWZ010000266.1 GCA_027023115.1 Thermaceae bacterium | reverse complement strand
CCCGGCAATGGTTACCGGCTCTACGCTAAAGCCGCCCTGGCCTTCGGGGGTGGAGAAGGCGGCGGCCATTTGCAGCCAACTGAGCAAGGTAACCTCGGCGGTAAGACTGTCTTTGGCCTCCAGCAGCAAAAGAAGGTTGCCGAAGGGATTTTGCAGAGCCTGCTGGGGGTCGGGCGTACCGGCGTCTACCAGCGCGTAGCGCTGGCCGAAGGCGGAAAGGTCTATTTCCATATCCTGACCAAGGAGCTTGGCCCAGTGGGTGAGGTACTTGCCGAGAAGGGGCAGGTCGAGGGTGCCGCTGGTGGCGCTGACGCCAGCGGGCAGGTCGCCCAGTGGCCAGGCGGCGGCTTGGGGCAGGAAGATGGCGGCCAGGTTGGCGTCTTTGCTGGGGTCGAAGCAAGCGCTGCCGCTAGAGTGGATCCCGTCCAGCTCCAGGTTGGCGGCATAGTCGAAACCCTTGAAGGTCTCGATGGCGGTAACCGCCTCGGGCGGCAGGCCCAGGTTGGGGTCGTCCAGGTAGACCCAGAGCGGTTCGGCCTCGAGCCAGAAGGCAAAGTCGCCCGTGATTGGCATGTTCAAGCCGCGATCGCCCTTGAAGAAGCGGTCGGCTACGTCCTTGGAGGCGATCAATAGTGCGTCGCTGCTAACGCCGACAATGACCGGCGTCGGCAAGTCTTCTTGCGGGCTTTCCTCGATGAGCCAACCTTTCATCTGCTTTGGATTCTTAAAAGATTCGCGCACCAGTTTGATAATCTCGCTCGCGCGCTCGGCGGAGGGGCGGGCCATGACGAAGAAGGAACCGTTGGGGTAGAACACGACTATTCCCTCACGGCCTACCAGGTCGGTGCTGAGCAGCTTTTCGACCTTCTTGACGTCACCGTTGTCGCCTTCTGCGTCTTTGAAGAGGTCGCTGAACATCTGGCCGATACCAAGGCGGTTCCATTCGGCCTGGAAGTTAACCAGCAACGCTTTCTTGACCGCCAGGTTGCGGGTGTAGAGACCGCCGACGGCGCCCGGGGGCGTTAACTTGGGCAGGCTCTGGGCGCTCGCCAGGGCCAGCAGGGTGAACGCTATGAATGTCAGGATTCGATTGGCTTTCATGACCTCCATTCTAACAAAGGCGGTAACGAATGGATATACCTTTTTGCAGCGGTGGTTCTAGAGATAAATCAACCGCACGTCCCGGGCCCCGCTCGCGTAAGCATTCAGGCCTAGCCGGGCCAGCGCTCGGCCGGAGGGCGGGGCGTCGAGCAGCTGGCAGGCGTCTTGCGGCAGCTCGGCGGCGGGCAGTTTGGTGGGCGGTGAAAGCTCTTCTACCTCGTCCGTGACCCGGTAAAGGGCGGTGTAGAGGTGCCCGCTGCGGGCGGTGAGCGCGGGGCGCACCAAGCCAGGGCGGCGGGCGGCCATGGCGGCCAGGGTGGAAACGCCCACTACGGGGATTTTGAGCGCCCGGCTGATGCCGAGGGCGGCGGCGGCACCGACGCGCAGGCCGGTATATGAGCCGGGGCCGACGCCCACCACCAGCAGCTCCAGGTCTTCTTTACGCAGGCCCACCCAGGTAAGGAACTCCTCCAGGTCGCCCATCAGGGTCTCCGCGTGGCGGCGGCCGCGCAGCAGGGAGCGTTCGCCGCTGAAAGCGCCGAGGGTCAGGTAAGGGGTGGCGGTGTCGAGCGCCAAAACGTTCACGGGCTAACAGTTTACAACCGGCGCGCTAGACTGAGGTAAAGGAGGCCCGAGATGACGTTCCACAGGTTCGTCATGACGCTTCAGGAGGTCGAGAAGGCCAGCTCGCGTCTGGAGATGGTGCGCCTGCTGGCCGAGGCTTTTCGTGAGTTGCCAGCGGAAGAGGTGCCGCTGGCGGTCAACTTGTTGCAGGGGCGGGTGGCGCCGGAGTTCGAGGGGCTAGAGTTCGGCGTTGCCGAAAAAGAGGCAGCCAAGGCGCTGGCCCTGGCATTGGGCCGTGATGAGGGCGAGGTAGTACAGGAGGTCAAGCAAAAGGGTGACATCGGTGCGGTAGCCCGCGAGCGGCTGCCGGAGCAGGAGGGCGGCCTGGGTTTGAAGCAAGTCTACGACGAGCTGCGCGCGATTGCCGAAGACTCGGGGCCCGGTTCGCAGGCCCGCAAGCGGGAGCGGCTGG
>JALVWZ010000265.1 GCA_027023115.1 Thermaceae bacterium | reverse complement strand
CGTTTTTTTGGGGGTCCACTTCGGCACCTGGATCACCAGCCTGGCCTACACCTCGGTGGCCGCCTCGGTAACGCTGGTAACCAGCAACCCCATTTGGGTGGCGCTGGTCGGCTGGCTCTGGCTGGGCGACCAGGTGAGCCGGCGGACCGCCCTGGGTATTGCCGTGGCAACGCTCGGCGGCGTGCTGATAGGCCTTGGCGGAGCCAGCGGTGACGCCGCCGGCAGCAACCCGCTCTTGGGCGACGGCCTGGCGCTCTTGGGAGCCTGGGCGGTGAGCGGCTACTTTCTGCTCGGTCGCGAGGCGCAGCGCCGCGGCCTTTCCACCGGCCAGTACGTGGCCGTTGCCTACGCCGCCGCCGCGCTCGTGCTGCTACCCTTGCCGGCGCTCTTCGGGACCCCCTACCTGGGCTGGCCCTGGGGGGTTTACGGGGCCGCGCTGGGGATGGCCCTGCTCAGCCAGCTCGTCGGCCACACCAGCTTCAACTGGGCCATCCGCTACGTGGCGCCGGCGCTGCTGACGCTGGCCATCCTCTTCGAGCCGCTCGGCTCGGGATTGCTGGCGTACCTCCTCTTTGGCGAGGTGCCGGGGCGGCTCGTGTTCGTCGGCGCGGCGGTGCTGATTGCTGGGGTGGCGCTGGCGGTCAGCGGAGATTGAGCTTGTCTGCTCTTGTCCGCTTCAGGGCGGTCAACGCCGCCGGGGTTTTGCGACCGGTTCGCGGTCGGATTCGTTTTGGCGCGCCTCGAGCAGGGCGGGCTGCTCTTCCTCCTCGCGGCGGGCGTAGACGCCGCAGTGCAGGCACGTCACCGCGGTCACGTCCACGAGGGGGCGCACCCAGCGGCCGCAGGAGGGGCAGGTATAGCGCACGCCGGTATTATGCCACGCCCTGCGGCCGCGTCGGCTAGACTGAGGCATGCGCGGTTGGATTCTGGCGGTCTTGCTCTTCCTCGCTCCCGCGGCCCTGGCGGCCGAGCTGGTGCGGGTGGAAATGGGCACGCCGGCCCCCGGTTTTGACCCCGCGGACCTGCACACCTACAAAATCGCCCAGTCCGCCAGCGTTTTTCACGGCGGCGACGGCGCGATAATCTTCGTTACCTACTGGCGCTTCGACGCCGCCGACGTGGGCGAGCACGCCTTCGAGATGTATCTCCTGCCCCCGCGGGGCGAGGTCGAACGGGCCGGTTACTCGTTCGCCGTGCCGGCCGGCTGGGTCGGCAAGGTCAAGCCCACCTTCTGGCACTTTCGGCTCAACCCCACCAAGGCCCGCCAGCAGGCGGGAAAATGGACCGTCTACTTCCTCTTCAATGGTTATCTAAAAGGCCAAACCGGCTTCGAGCTGGCTCCTTAGGCGTTCAGGTTCATACCAATACGTGGCGGGGCGTGTATTATTGACCCGTGCGCAGCTTCGTCAACCTGCACGTTCGCACGGAAGACGCGAGCGGGGTTCGCGCCCTGGCCGAGCAGCTAAGAACGCCGGGGCTGACCCTCTACGTGGTCCCGGATGGGCCCTGGTTCAGCCTCTACGACGAGGCGCTCGAGGGGAACGAGAACCTGGCGGACCTACACGAAGCGCTTTTGGCCGCCTCGCGGCTGGGGACCGCCGCCGCCTTCATGGTGCTGGAAGACGAAACTTTGCTCTGGGCCCTGGCCGCCGGGGGAAAGCTGCTCTACCAATACCAAGAAGACGAGTCCGGCTCGAGCCGGCGCCGCGGCTCCCTTCCCGCCGGCCTGGACCCGCAGGCGGTGGCCGCGGCCGAGGCGGGCCGGCCCAAGAGCGCCTCGGTGCGGGCGCTGGCGCAGCTGCTGGGTTTGCACGGCGACCACGCCGTGGTAGGATTCGGCGATCTATTGGAGATGGACGAAGAGAGCGAACTACCCGAAGAGGTCTGGATCTTCGAAGACGGCGCGTCTGCGGAGCCGGAGCTCTTTGTCAACCGGCCTTACCTGGAGGAAGAACATGCTGGTGGTTAAGATAGGCGGAAGCCTGGACACGGCCGCGGGGCTGGTGGGGGAACTCGCCCGTCACGACGGCGAACTGGTGCTGGTGCACGGCGGTGGCCCGAAGATTGGCGAGGCTTTGGCGAGCCACGGGTTCGCGACCCGCTTCGTGGACGGGCTGCGGGTGACCCCGCCCGAGCAGCTCGA
>JALVWZ010000264.1 GCA_027023115.1 Thermaceae bacterium | reverse complement strand
GGCATCTACCCCATTCCCTTCGCCGCCCTCTTCGGCTTTATATACGTTCTCTGGGCGTTGCGCGACGATCCGCTTGGTTCACGGGCGGCCGCCGGAATGGCCGCGGTGGTGGTCGTACGCGGTCTGCGCCTTTTGCAAGGTAAGCACTAGCATGCGCCTGGTTCACCTCGACGGGGTCGGCTACTCCATTGGAGATCGCGACCTTTTGCGCTCGGTGCGCTTCGAGCTGCGCAGCGGCGACCGCGTTGCCCTGGTGGGCCGCAACGGCTCCGGCAAGACCACTCTGATTCGCCTATTGATGGGCGAGCTGGAGCCCCACGCCGGTCGGGTGCGCTACGGTCCGGGCGTGACCCTGGCGGCGACCCGCCAGGAGCCTCGCTTTGGCGACAAGACGGTTCGCCAGGTCCTCCAGGAGGGGTTCGCCCGCCTCGAGCAGATGGAAGAACGCCTTGGCGAGCTGGAAGCGAGGCTGGACGATCCGAAGAACTACGAAGCCTGGGAAGAGCTGCACGCCCACTTTCAGGCGGCCGGCGGCTATACCCGCAAGAGCCGCTACCGGGCGGTGCTGGCGGGGCTGCGTTTCGACGGGCGCGAGGAGGAGCCGGCGGCGCGGTTATCGGGCGGCGAGGCGCGCCGCCTCGAGCTGGGGCGGGCGTTGCTGGCCGCCGCCGACGGCCTGTTGCTGGACGAGCCCACCAACCACCTGGACTTCGAAATGCGTGCTTGGCTAGTGGGTTTTTTGGGTGAGTACCAGGGCGGCCTTCTCTTCGTCAGTCACGACCGCTGGTTCATGGACAGCCTGGCCCGCAAGGTGGCCCACCTGGACCGCGGCGAGCTGAGCGTTTACGAAGGCAACTACAGCGCTTTTCGCCAGGCCCGAGCCGCCAGGGAAGAGCAGGCGGAGCGCGCCTGGCAAAACTGGAACGAGCGGCGCGCCCAGCTCGAGGCCAGTCTGGAGCAGGCGCGCCGCTGGGCGCACTCCAGCGAAAAACAGGCCATACGTAAGCGAGCACTGGAAACCCGCTATGACAGGCTGTTAGCCGAAGAGCCGCCCCGGCCGCTGCTGGCGGAACGCAACGTGCGCATCCGTTTTCCCGCCGCCCGGGGGCCCGAGCGGGTGCTGGAGGCGGCGGCGCTGGAAAAGAGTTTTGGCGGCAGGCGCCTTTTCAGGGTAGAGAGCCTTACCGTTCGCCGCGGCGAACGCATAGCCCTGACCGGGCCCAACGGCGCCGGTAAGAGCACCCTCTTGCGCGTTCTCTTGGGGGAGCTTCCCTCGGACGATCCGGCGGGCTTCGTGCGCACCGGCCCGGGGGTGCGGGTCGGCTATTACGACCAGAAGCTGAGCGGCTTTGACGAAAGCCTGACCCTCTTCGAAACGCTACACCGCCTGGTGGGCGACAAAGAAGCTCACAACCTGCTCGGTGCCTGGCTCTTCCCGTACGAAGCCCAGTTCAAAAAAGTGGCCGATCTCTCCGGCGGCGAGCGGGCCCGGCTGGCGCTGCTCACCCTGGCGCTCGGCGAGGCCAACCTGCTCGTCCTCGACGAACCCACCAACCACCTCGACCTGGAGACCGTGGAGGCCCTCGAAAAGGCGCTCGGCGACTATCAGGGGACTTTGATAGTAGTCAGCCACGACATCGCCTTTCTGCAGAACCTGGCTGGTCGAACCTGGACCGTGCGAAACGGGATTTTCGAAGACCTGCCGCGCCCGCCGCAGCCGCCGCGGGTAGAAAAACCGGTCACAGAAGGTAAAAAGCCGCCCGCCCGACGGCCGCGCCGCGCCAAGAAGAGTCGCTGGCACGTCGAGCGACGGATTGAGGAACTAGAAGCCAAGATAGAGGAACTGCACGAGCAGCTGGAGTCCCTACACGCCCGTGCTGCTAATCCCGGCCTCGGCCCGGACGATTACCGGGAAATAGCCGCCACCGAAGACCGCTTGCACCGGGAGCTGGCCAGCCTCGAGGCCGCCTGGGAAGAGGCGGTGGAGGAGCTGGAAGGGGAGTAGGGGGCGGGGTGTAAGGAGTTGGAGGTAGGGCGAACAAGTCCTGTTGCATATGGCTCCTAGCTTGAAACAAGCGGCTCGTGGCTTGTAGCTTGTGGCCTGTAGTTGCGGTTCGTGGCGCGTGGCTCGATTTATCTCGATGTAGGGGCGGACCCGTG
>JALVWZ010000263.1 GCA_027023115.1 Thermaceae bacterium | reverse complement strand
GCGGGTTGCAGCGGTAGAAGTGTTCGGGGCGGCCCGGCAAAAGCCGCCTTTCCAGGTCCGCCAGTTCGGCAAAGTCGGGCTCTTCCAGGTAACGATAGTGCATGTTCCCAGCCTAACGCGCCGGAGCTGGCTCCCGCAGCCGCCCGGCCAGAACCAATAGCAGCGCCGACAGCAGGATCAGCCAGGGCGCCAGCGGTTGGCGCTCGCCCAGGCCGGCTGTCTCGTTTGGGCGCGGCCGGGGCAGGTTAGTTTCGCCGGGGCTGAGCAGGCTGTAGGCGGCTGTGGCATTGAACCCGGGTTGCAAAACGCCATCCGTGCCGAGGGGGCGGGTGCGGTTCGCCAGCGGCGCCAGCCAGTTGTAGAGCAGCACCACCAGTTGCGGCCGGTCGCGCCAGTCGGCCAGGGGCGGCAGGTAGAGGCTGGCACCCTTTTGCCAGATCAGGCCGTCGCCGCCAGCGGTTCGGGCCAGGGCGTGCCAGCCGGGCGGAGGCGGCTGGGGCAGCGAGAAGCCCAACCCGCTCAGATCGAGACCGCGGCTGAGCTCGCTGGTAAGGTCAAACCCGGCTACCAGTTCCCGCCGGCCCGCTTGGGAAGCGAAGTAGAGGGTGGGCCTGGCATTTGCATTGGCCGGCGCGCCCGTGGTGATTACCGCGTCGGGCGCGTTTGCCACCAATCTTGCCCCCACCGCCAGCAGCGCCCGCGCGAGCGCTTTAGACTCGAAAGTCAGCCGCACTCGCGGCGCGCTGGTGAGCGAGTAGGCAACGTCGTCGAGTCGCAGCGCGTCGCCTCCTGGTTCCAGCGCGGCGCGGCGGCGGGCCAGGTTTTTCGCGAAGCGAACCAAGCCGTACCGGCCCGGGGCGATTTGCAGGGCGTGGCTTTCGCCCTCGCTCAAAAGCCGCCCCCGCCAGACGCCCGGCCCGGCGTTGAACACGGCGGCGAAACCCGGGCCGAGGGCGGTTATGCCGACGTTGGCGCCCAGGCCGGCGACGTTCAGGTAAGCGCCCGGGCCGGCGGGTGGGGCGGCGTCGCTGACGATTAGCACCCGGGCTGCGGGCAGCAGCCGCAGCCCGGCCGCGCGGGCCGCGGCCAGGTCGGCCGCGGCGTCGCCGGCGCGCAGGCTTTCGAGGTTGCCCAGCAGCGCGGCGCCCGTTTTGGGGCCGAACGTTTGCGGCTCGAGCCCGGCGCGTACCAGCACGGCCTGCCCGGCTCGCCGCAGCCAGGGCTTCGCCAATTCTCTGGCCCGCGCCAGCCGCGTGGGGCCGGCGCCGTCGCGGGCGGTCATGGAGGCGCTGGCGTCCACCACCAATACCAGTCTCGCCGGAGCAAAGCCGCGCCAGACCGGAGCCGCCGCCGCCAGTACCAGCAGCATAAACGCCGCCAGCAGCGCCAGCAGGCGTAGGTCCCAGCGGCGGAGCCGGGCGCTGCGACGGCGGCCTCTTTTGAGTAGCCAGACGGCGGTCGCCGGCCGGGTCGGCAGGCGTCTTTGGCGGTACAACCAGTAGACGAGCAACGCCAGCGGCAGCGCGGCCAGGGCCAGGGGGTTTTGCAGCTCGATCATGGCGCGCCTTCAGGTTATCCCAAAAGACGGCGGCGCTCGCAGACGCGAGCGCCGCCCGACGTCCTGGAAGTTACCAGTTGACCTGAGTGAAGCTGATATTGTTTACACAGCCGCCCTGGATTACGTCATAGGAGATGCTGCCGCCAAAGCGACCGGCAACGAAGTCGAAGAACTTGCTTAGCTTGGTAGACAGCTTGGACATCATGGCTTGGGTTTCGGCATCGTCAATGGTTTGCATCATCATCAGCGGTAGCAACTGGGCGGCTTGTTTGAGCGTGGTTTGGTAATTGCCGTAACTCGCGCTGACGTAAGCGGGCGGCAGCATGGCGGCCAGCTTGGCGAAGTCGGGGTCGTTCTTGAGGGGCGGGGCCTGTAAGAGGTCAATGGCCTTCTTGGAGGTCGCCAGCGCCAGCCGGTCTTCGAGGCTAACCAGGTAGAGGTCGCCGGCCATGCCGATGCTTACCTTCTTGCCTTCATGCCCGGCAATGGTTACCGGCTCTACGCTAAAGCCGCCCTGGCCTTCGGGGGTGGAGAAGGCGGCGGCCATTTGCAGCCAACTGAGCAAGGTAACCTCGGCGGTAAGACTGTCTTTGGCCTCCAGCAGC
>JALVWZ010000262.1 GCA_027023115.1 Thermaceae bacterium | reverse complement strand
CGCCCTACGCCCCGCCCAGCCCCGGCTCGCCGCGCACCTTGGCTTTGGGGATCACCTGGGTGGCGCCGCGCTCGTCCGCGGCTTCTTCCTCGTCTTCCAGCTCCTCACCCTGCAGCACGCGCAAGAACTGTTCGGCGGTCAGCGTCTCCCGTTCCAGAAGCACCTCGGCCACCCGCTCCAGCTCGGCGCGGCGGTCGCGCAAAAGCGCCGCCACCCGCTCGTACTGCTCGCTGATCAGATCCTTGACCGCCAGGTCTATCCGCCGGGCGGTGTCTTCGGAGTAATGCCGCACCTCGTAACCGCCCAGGTAGGCGTCCTGCCGCTCCTGATAGGCCACCTGGCCGAACTCGGGGTGCATTCCCCACTCGGTAATCATCCGTCGCGCCAGCTCGGTCGCCTGGCGGAAGTCGTTCTCGGCGCCGGTGGTCACGTCGTCGAATATCAGCTCTTCGGCGGCGCGGCCCGCCAGGGCCACCCCAATCTTGTCGAGGAGCCGTTTCTTGGTCCAGTGCAGCACGTCCTGGCGGTCGGGCATCATGAAGCCGAGCGCCCGCCCGCGCGGGGTGATGGTGATCTTGTGGACGCCGTCGGCGTGCTTTAGGTAGTGGGTCGCCAGCGCGTGCCCCGCCTCGTGGTAGGCGGTAATACGGCGGTCTTCCTCGGTAATCACCATGCTCTTCTTGGCCGGCCCCATCATCACCCGGTCGGCGGCTTCTTCCAGGTCCTTCATGGTTATCTTGCGCCGCCGCGCCCGTGCCGCCAAGAGCGCCGCTTCGTTGAGCAGGTTCTCCAAGTCGGCACCGACGAAGCCGGGAGTGCGCCGCGCCAAGAGCGCCAGGTCCACGTCTTCGGCCAGCGGCTTGCCCTTGGCGTGGATCCGCAAGATCTGCTCGCGGCCGCGCACGTCGGGAGCGTCTATGGATACCTGGCGGTCGAAGCGCCCCGGGCGTAACAGCGCCGGGTCGAGCACGTCGGGACGGTTGGTGGCGGCCATGATGATCACGCTGGTTTCTTTGTCGAAACCGTCCATCTCGACTAGCAGCTGGTTGAGCGTCTGCTCGCGTTCGTCGTTACCACCGCCCATGCCGCCGCCGCCGCGCTTACGCCCCACGGCATCTATCTCGTCTATGAAGATGATGCAGGGAGCGTTCTTCTTGGCGGTCTCGAACAGGTCGCGCACGCGCGCCGCCCCGACGCCCACGAACATCTCCACGAAGTCGGAGCCGCTGGCGGTGATGAACGGCACCCGCGCCTCACCCGCCACCGCGCGGGCGATGTGGGTCTTGCCCGAACCCGGCGGGCCCACCAGCAGCACCCCGCGGGGAATGCGCGCCCCCATCCGGTGAAAGCGCTCGGGCGACTTGAGGAACTCGACTATCTCGCCCAGTTCCTCCTTGGCCTCCTCCGCGCCGGCAACGTCCTTGAAGGAGGTCTTGGGGGCCTCGGGAAGGATACGGGCGCGGCTCTTGGTAAAGCCGAAGGTGCCGCTGTCGCCGCCACCGCGGGCGCCGCGGGTGAAGTACCAAAACAGCAGAACCAGCAACAAGACCGCCGCCAGTGGCAGGAGGATGCTGGTAATGAGCGAGCCGCTCTGCTCGGGGCGGGCGCGCACCTCTATACCGCGGCGGACCCAGTCGTTGAGGGTAGTGTCTGAGGGCGGCGTGGGCAGGTAGGTGGAAAAGCGGCGGCCGTCCTCGAGGCGACCGTAAACGTGGTGGCCTTCTACCACCAGCTGGCGAACGTGGCCCGCCTGGACCTCGCTGGTAAAGGTGGAATAGTTGAGCTGGGTGATCGTCTCAGCTGGGGTGGTGTAGGCCACGTTGAGAGCCCAGACCGCGCCGATGACGAAGACCAGTAGCAGCCAGATGCCGATGCCGGGACGTTGCCTCTTCATTGCACCTTCAAGCTATACCCGGAAATGATGAGTATGGCGAAATTGCGGTGTTGTTTTCGCATGACAATAGTACACTCAAGTCATTTGACAGGCATACCTGGCAGTGATATACTTCCTTTGGAGTTAAGAAAGGAGTGTGAACAATGGCAAAAGCCGTAGGAATCGACCTGGGAACGACCAACAGCGTTATCGCGACGATGGAGGGCGGTCAGCCCGTCGTCTTGGAAAATGCCGAAGGCGAACGCACCACCCCCTCGGTGGTGGCCTTCAAGGA
>JALVWZ010000261.1 GCA_027023115.1 Thermaceae bacterium | reverse complement strand
ACGTGATGACCGGCGGCGGACCCCTTGATTCCACCAACGTCTTGCTCTTCTACCTGTACCAAAAGGCGTTCGGCATCTTCCCGCCCGACATGGGCTACGCCTCGGCCATCGCCTGGCTGCTATTCCTACTCCTCTTCGGCCTGACCGTCATCCAGTGGCAGCTGCGCAAGCGCTGGGTCTGGGAGGAGGCGTGAACGGGGTGAAGCACGTGTCTTTTCGGTTGCAATCCTCTTCAATCACGCGCGTTCGGGAGGGCGGCTATGCATAAACGCAAACAAAGAATCGCCGACGCCATTATCTTCACGGTGTTGCTAGTGGGTGGACTGACCATGCTGGTGCCCTTCTTGTGGATGATATCCACCAGCTTCAAGGAACCGGGTTCGCTCTTCGACCTGCCCATCCAGCTCTGGCCGCACCATCTGCACTGGGAGAACTACAAGCGCGTCCTGACCGCGGTGCCCTTCGGCCGCTGGTATCTCAACTCGTTGATAATCGCCCTCGGGCTCACGTTCTTGAACCTCACCAGCGGGGCCATGGCGGGGTACGCCTTTGCCCGCTTTCGTTGGAAGGGCAAGGACGCGATGTTCCTGCTCTCGTTGATCACGCTGATGATTCCGGCCCACGTGCTGATAATCCCGCTGTTCGTCATTCTCAGCAAGATAGGCTGGATCGATACCTACTACGCCCTCATCCTGCCGGGCCTCTTCGACGCCTTCGCCATCTTCCTGATGCGCCAGAACTTCATCTCGCTACCTAGGGAACTGGAAGAGGCGGCCCTGATAGACGGGGCCACCCCCTGGCAGATCTACTGGAAGGTGGCCCTGCCGCTGGCGGCGCCGGCGCTGGCCACGCTGGGCACGTTTACCTTCCTGGCCGGCTGGAACAGCTTCCTCTGGCCCTTGGTGGCTACCAACTCCATCACCATGCGGCCGATCACGGTGGGCCTGGCGGTCTTCAACACCCAGTTCTCCACCGAGTGGACCGTTCTCATGGCGGGGCTCTCCCTGGCTACCATTCCGCCGATTATCGTCTTCCTGGCGGCGCAGAAGTACTTCATCCGCGGCCTGACGCTGGGGAGCCTGAAGGGCTGACGCTCGTCGTCCTGATTCGTTTCAAAAAGGAGCGCGATGCGCTCCTTTTTCCTACCAGCCGGGCTACTCCTCTCTTACGCGGGCGTAGAGGTAGCCGTCGGCCGGGTCGGGGCCCAGGTTGGGGAAGGTGAAGTAGCGGCGCATGCGGCCCTCGCGTTCGAAGCCCGCTTTCTCGAGGGTGCGTTGTGAACCCACGTTGTCCACGTGGCAGGTGGCGAACACGCGCCAGGCGCCGTTCGCCAGGAGCCACTCGCTGATCGCCCTTACCGCCTCGGGCATGTAGCCGCGCCCCCAGGCGGAGCGGGCCAGCGAGTAACTGAGTTCGTAACCGTAGATCTCCTTGCGCACGCCCAGGCTGCCGACCGGGCCGGCGCCGTCGGCTATCAGGTAGATGTAGCCCTGCTTGGCGGCGGCCAGGTCGCCGCCGCCACGTTCCCAGGCCGAGGCCAGGTGTTCCACCATGGCACGGGCCTGCTGCGGTTCGGTGATAGGTTTGAAGCTAAGGAAGCGGACCACCTCGGGGTCGGAGAACATTGCAAAGAAGAACTCGGCGTCGTCGCGCCCGGCCGGGCGCAGTTGCAGCCGTTCGCTGGCTAGTTCGCTGGGAAGGCGCATTCTAAGACAAGCCTACTACCCCTGGGGTTCAGGGAAGCGGTATCTGCCTGCCGGCCACGACCAGCCACGCCTCGTCGGCCGCCGCCGCCAGGGTGCGGTTGGCCCAGCCGAGCAGGTCGCGGTAGCGGCGCGCCAGGGCATTTTCGGGCACGATGCCCATCCCCACCTCGTTGCTGACCACGATTAGCGTCTTGCCGCTCTTTCGCCAAGCCTCGAGCAGGCCGCTTACCCCGGCCCGCACCGCTTCCTCGCCTCCCTCCAACAGCAGGTTGCTCACCAGCAGCGTCAGGCAGTCGAGCACGACCACCTCGTGGGCCGCCCGCCCGAGCGCCGCCGCCGCGTCGCGCGGTTCTTCGATGGTCTCCCAGGCCGCCGGGCGCTCGTCGCGGTGCGCCTCGATGCGCCGCGCCATCTCTTCGTCGTCCGCGCGGGCGGTGGCGATGAAGCTGACCTCGTCTTCTCCCAGCGCCCGCGCCCGCGCCAGCGCCGCCGCGCTCTTGCCGGCGCGGGCCCCGCCGGTGTAGAAAATCAGACGCGCCGGCGTTGGCGGCGCGGGCGGCTCGACCCGGTCGCCGGCCGCCGCCGGCCGCGAGGAGCCGGCCAGCGCGGCAACGTAGCTCATGTTCAGGTGTTCGTCGAGCGCGTCCGCCAGGCGGTCGAACTCGGCTTCCAGGCTGGCGGCGCGCCCGAAGAGGGTCCGTTGCAGCGCCGGATCCTCGAAGAGGCCGTGCAGGTAGACGCCCAGCACGTTACCGCGGGAGTAGGCGAGCCCGTTTGGCATTACCGCGCGGGTTTCGCCGCTGGCGCGGGAACGGCCGTGGTGGATCTCGTAACCTGCCACCTCCAAGCCCGCGATCGCCGCCCAGTAGCCGGAGAGCCCGCCGAAGCGCGCCCGGGTGCGGCGCACCGTCTTGCCCGGGTCAAGCGTCGTTTCTATCTCCAACAGGCCCAGCCCCCGGGCCTCTCCCTCGACCCCGGCGGGGTCGCGTACCCGCTGCCCCAGTAGTTGCAGGCCGCCGCAAACGCCCAGGACTGGTTTTCCGCTCGCGGCGTATTCCTTTACCGCGCGGTCCATGCCGCTCTCCGCCAGCCAGGCGGCGCTGGCGGCGACGTGCTTGGAGCCCGGCAGGATTACCAGGTTGGCGGCCTCGAGCCGGTTCGGGTCACGGGTGATCTCTACCCGGGCCAGCTCCCCCAGCGGCCAGAACTCGTCGAGGTTGGAGGCGTAGGGGTAGGCGACGATTACCACCCGCGGCCCCGCGCCGCCGCCGGCCGTGCCCAGCAGGGGCGCGTCCTCGTCGGGCAGACGGTGCCGCAGGTAGGGGAGCACTCCTAGGGTGGGAACACCGGTCCAGCGCTCGAGCAGCTCGGGAGCGGGCGCCAGCAGGCCGGCGTCGCCCCGGAACTTGTTGAGCACGAAGCCGCGCACCAGTTGCCGCTCGCCTTCCGCCAGCAGGCTCCAGGTTCCCCAGAGGTGGGCGAACGCGCCGCCGCGGTCGATATCGGCCACCAGCAGCACCGCCGCCCCCGCTTCGCGGGCGACGGCCATGTTGACGACGTCGCCGGCACGCAGGTTGACCTCGGCGGGGCTGCCGGCCCCCTCGGCTATCACCAGCTCGTACTCTTCGCGCAGCGCCCGCAGGCTCTCCCGTACCGCCGGCCACAGCCGCGGCTTGCGCTCGGTCCAGGGCAGCCGGGAGAGTTCGCGGTCCACCCGGCCCAGCAGCACCACTTGGCTGCGGGTATCCGCCTCGGGCTTGAGCAGAACCGGGTTCATGCGCACCTCCGGTTCGACGCCGGCGGCCAGCGCTTGCAGGTACTGGGCGCTGCCCAGCTCGCCACCGGCGGCCACGCGAGCGTGGTTCGACATGTTCTGGGCCTTGAAGGGGGCCACACGCACCCCCCGGCGGGCGAACCAGCGGGCCAGCGCGGTGACCAGCAGGCTCTTGCCGGCGCTCGAGGTGGCGCCCTGGACCATCAGCACCGGGGCTAGTCTTGGCGCCATACCTCCACCAACCGCTTCGCCGGCCACTCGTAGACGTAGACCGTGGTGTGGGGGATGATTTGCAGTTCGTCCGCCAGCCAGAGCAGGGCCCGCATTGCGCCGGCGTGGCTGAAGATCAGGTGGCGGCCTGCGGGCAGCGAGTCGATGAACGCGCTCACCCGCTTTAGCACCCCGAGCGTTGCTTCGCCGCCGGGGGCGCGAAAACCTTCGAAGCCGATCATCGCCTCCTGCGTTGCCGGGTCCAGGCTTTCCCAGCGTTTCCCCTCGAGCAGGCCAAAGTTGATCTCGCGCAAATCGGGCACCCGCTCGGGAGCAAAGCCCGCCAGCTCGGCCGTCTTCCAAGCGCGCACCAGGTCGCTGCTCCAGACCCCGTCGGTCTCGAGCCCGGCCAGCTGCGACCGCAAGCCGGCGGCCTGGGCCCGGCCCAGGGGTGTGAGCGGTACGTCGGTCCAGCCGCCAAGGCGGTGCTGGCGGTTCCAGATGTTCTCGCCGTGGCGGATCAGAAAGAGCGTCTTCATCGCATTTCTCCGGTTCGCGGCGGAGTGACCAGGCGCACCCCGAAGTACGGCTCCTGGCGGCGGGTGTGAGCGCCGCAGAGATCACTCACACCAACGCGCCGGGCGAGGTGGGCGGCCACCTGTTGCTTGGCCGGGTTGGGCGCGGCCACACCGGCGCACACCTTGCAGTCGTAGACCACCAGCCCCAGCAGCACGTCGGCCAGTTGGACGTAGAGGGTGGCGTTCGAGTCGAGCATCAGGGCGTTCAGCACCCGCGGGTGGCGGCGCACCTCGCGCTCGAAGTAGCGCTGCGAGTCGCGCGGCTTGCTGACGTGGTCGGCTATCACCACGCCGTAGGCGCCGTCGGCCAGGGCGCTTTCGACGAGCCTCTTGGTATAGCCAATTTGCGCTTCCCAGATACCGCCGTAGTTGCGGCCGGGGTCGAAGCCGGGCAGGCACTTGTCGAGGACCTGCGCCTTGAAGCCGAGGCCGGGCACGCTGAAAAAGAGGTCGATCAGGTCGCGGTAGGCCCAGACGCTGCGGCGGCCGATACGGGCGAACTTGAACTCGAAACGCGGGTGGACGTGTCCGCGCGCCTTTTGCAAGAGGCCGTGCAGCTCGGCCGAGAGGGCGGCGGTATCGGCGGTGCGCAACAGGCCCAGCCCGAAGAATGGCTGCCGCTTGTCGCGGCTGAGCACGCCGGTTTCGTCGATGAAGAGGAAGTGCAGAGGCTCCACTAGACCCGATGATACCGCACAAAATCTATCTCATTGAGAAGAGCGGCCAGGGCTCGCGGGGGTTGTGCCGAAAGCCGCGACCATTCGATCAAACCTTTGTCGACGAGCCAGCGCACCTTGATTCCAGCGCGCCGCAGTTCGGCATAGACACCGCGCCCCAATCTGGCCATGAGAAAGTTGGCGGCCCCCTCGCGCACTTCGTAACCACGCTTGGATAGCTCGTACGCCAGCATGCGCCGCCAGATAAGTAGTTTTGGTTTCGTCTGCAGCAACCACTCCTGGGCCTTTTGGTTCATATGAGACCTCAAGAAGGCCACGCCGGTGCCGCCCACGGCCCACGACGGAGCCGCCGCAGCGACGTAGCTGGCCGTGAGCGGGTTGGCTGCTATCAGGTAGGCGGCGCGGATGCCGGTTAGGCCATGCGCCTTGTTGGGGACGTAAAGCAGGCAGGCGCTTGTGGGAATGTGGGCGTCCACCTCGGCCAGCGGAGCATAGGCCAGGTCCAGCACGAGGCGAGCGCCGTGGACGCGGGCCAGCCGCACGGCCTCTTCGAGAAAAGCCGCATCGTACAACTCACCCGTGGGATTGTTGGGCTGCGCCAGAAAGGCCACCGCAGCTCGTGGCAGGTAGGCAAGAAACTCGCGGCGGCTGCTTGCGCCGATATACGCCACGCTCGCCACGCGGGCGGCAAGCGCGTACTCGCCAAAGGTGGGCTCGAGCGCCAGCACCGGACCGCCAAACACCCTTACCAGCCGGTGAATCAGCTCGCTTCCGCCGGCTCCGACGACCACCCTTTCCGCGCCTACTTCGTGCCATTCAGCCAGGTGCCCGCGCAGGGCGCGATACGACGGGTCCGGATAGCTACCCAGGTCGGCTCTTGCGACCTGGGCCAATATCTCCGGGTTGGGGCCCAGGGCGTTGGCATTGCTGGAAAAGTCGTAACGCGGTTTTGGACCGCCGTCGGTTCCGCCGTGCATTGTCACACCCCCCATAGCAACCAGCTGATCATTGCCAGGAAAAGCAAAGACATCCAGCCTGCTTTGCGCACCAGCTTTAGACCGTTCTTTACGTCTTCGCCATTGGGCAAACGCCCACTGGGGTTGAGCACGTAGCAGCCTTTCTTTTCTAGCCGCACGTTCAACCGTAGCGCCAGCGCCGCCATTGGCCAACCGGCATTGGGAGAATGGGTTAGTTTGGCTTCTCTGCCGACTTTGTTCAGGCTGAATGGCGTTAGTACGCACGCGGTAAGCCGCGCCGGCAGCCAGCCGAGCAGGTCGTCTGCGCGGGCCGCCGCCCAACCCCAAAGGGTGTATCGCGCCGTGCGATAACCCCAAGTAGCGTCAGCGGTGTTCGTGTAGCGGTATAACCAGGCACCTGGTAGTCCGAGGACGTTGAAGTAGAAAAGCGGCGCCACTAGGCTGTCGGCAAGATTCTCCGATAAGGTTTCCAGCGCCGCCATGCGTATCTCGCCGGTATCGAGCCCAGCCGTGTCGCGACTAACTAGCTGTGACAATAGTTTTCGGGCGTGTTCTAGGTCGCTCTCCAGCGCAGCCTCTACTTCCGCCACAGACTCGAGCAGCATCTGGAGAGAGAACGAGGGCCAGAGCAGGAGGGCGATAAACGGTATTTGCCAGACGGTTTTTTGATGCAGCACCAAAAACCAGACCAAGACCGCAAAGCCGGTTACCAACAGCGCTCCCGTTGTCCAAGCGATAGCGCCGGCGAAGGCGCTGTTGCGCCAACCTCTTTCTTCCAGCGCCCGTAGGAGAGCGCCTATCCAAACGACCGGGTGTAGCTTTGATGGCGGCTCTCTTAGCCAGCGGTCGAGCAACCCTGCTAGCAGAATGGACAAGCTACACCTCCTCGCATCCGCAAGCGACATCAACGAAGCGGCGCGCCATACGTGGCGCTGCTGGGAAGTAGAGATGGACGTAGCTGGCGTGTAACCGGCCGTCCAGATAACCTTCGCGCTCTGCACCATCCACCCGCCGCCAGGCAGCGGGCTCAACTAGCGGTCTGGTGGAATAGTGAAAAGCGTGGCCTTTCGCCCGCCAGCCCCGCTTGGCGACCGGGCCGTCGGCCAGCGCCTCGACGTGGCGATAGCCCAGGGTGGGGCGCTCTCGCATGCTGGCCACGCCGGGAACCATGCCGGCCATGGGAAAACGCCCCGTGGGCGTGAGGAGCGCCTCGGACAGGTACATCAGACCCCCGCATTCGGCGTAGACCGGACCGCGGAACCGGCGCAGATCCGACCGCGTCTTGCGAGCTTCCGCCAACTGGCGTGCGTATAGCTCGGGGTATCCACCGCCAATCCAGACGGCCCCCACTCCCGTGGGCAGCCCTTCGTCGGCAAGGGGACTGAAGGGAACCAGTTCCGCCCCCAATTGCTCCAGGAGATCGAGCGCCTCGGGGTAGTAGAAGTTGAACGCAGCGTCATGGGCCAGAGCAATTCGCGACCGCACGCGCGAGCGCTCCGAGGGCAGCCGGTGAGGCAGAAGCTCAAGCGGCGGAGCGCTCTGCGCTACCCGCCACAAGCCCGCTACGTCAAGCGTAGTTGCCGCCTGTTCCCAAGCCTCCGGCTCGAGCGAACGTTCCCCGGCCAGTACCAAACCCAGGTGACGTTCGGGCAACTCCAGGTTGGGGCTGTTTGGCAAATAGCCAAAAAACGGTACACCAACGGCGGCAAGCGCCTCGGCTAAGATTTCTGCATGCCGGGCCGAACCCACCCGGTTGGCCACCACCCCGGCCAGCCGCAGACGCGGATCGTGGTCGCGAAAACCACTCACCAAAGCCGCTATCGAGCCGGCCATGGCCTGGGCGTCCACCACCAATAGCACCGGCGAGTTCAGCCAGCGGGCAACCTGGGCGGTAGACCCCTCCCGGCCCAGCGCGTCGCGGCCGTCGAAGAGTCCCATCACCCCCTCAATGACGGCCCCTTGGGCGGTTTGTGTTCCTCGCCGAAAAATCTCGATCAGCTCAGGGCGATCCAGGAACCAACCGTCGAGGTTGCGCGGCGTTCGCCCCGCGGCCCGCGCCAAGTGAGTGGGGTCGATGTAGTCGGGGCCGACCTTGAAAGGCTGCACGTTGCGACCGGCGGCTCGCCAGGAAGCCAGGAGAGCCGCCGCGACGGTAGTCTTGCCCGCGCCAGACGAGGGGGCCGCCACCACCAAGCGGGGTATTTTAAGCATCGGTGACATGGAGAAAGGTTTTTAGGGCGCGGTTGTACTCGCCGGCGTGGCTCAGGTAGGGGAAATGCCCCACCTCCCCGAAGGCGTGCACCCAGGCCCGCGGGTAAAGCTCGCGCAGCGCGCGCCGCACCGGCGGCGCTATCAGCGGGTCGTTGGCTGCTTCGTAGATCGCGTGGGGGAACGGCGGCGCGGCGGTTTCGAACGTTTCGAAAACCGCCCGCGAGCGCGCCAGCACGTCGGCCTTGCGCATCCCGCCGTGGTACTGTTCGTAAAGATACGCGGCCAGCAGGGAGTCACCGCCGGCGGCGGGGACCAGTTTTTCGCGGGCGTTGCGCCACATCGTCGCCAGCACCAGTTTCTCGGGTAAGAGCCGCGCCAGCGCCGCCAGCCGGCGGCCCCGCAGAATCTGCGGGTGGCCGGGAGGGAAGGTGTTGCCGAACACGGCCTTTTCCACTCGCTCGGGCCGGTCGACCACCAGGTATTGGGCCAGGAGGCCGCCTAGCGAGCTGCCCACCAGCACCGCCCGGGCCGCAGCAGCGGCGTCGAGGACCGCCCAAACGCCGGCAGCCAGCCCGGCCAGGGTGCCGAGCGGCGGGTAGCTGGGGGCCAGCACCCGGCAGCTCGGCGCAAGAGCCTCGAGCTGCTGGAACCAGATGTCGCCGGCGCCCGCCAGCCCGTGCAAGAAGACCAGCGTGCACCCGCCCGCGCCCAGGTCGTAGTAGCTCCACTCGACCCCGTCGACGCGCGTCCGCCGTGGTTGGTGGCGGCGGCGGAAAGACCGCAAAGCCTCTATTCGCCGGTCCATGAGGCCAGCCTACCCTAGTGCTCCATGCCCTTTTGCGCCGGCACGCCGGCGTCGTAGGCGTGCTTGATCTTCTTCATCTCGGTCACGGTGTCGGCCAGCTCCACCAGCTCCGCCGGCGCGTCGCGGCCGGTGAGCAGCACGTGCACGTGCCGCGGCCGCGCGCGCAGCACCCCCGCGACCTCCGCGACCGGGATCCAGCCGAAGTTGAGCGGGTAGGTAATCTCATCGAGCACCACCAGGTCCCACTCGCCCGAGCCGATAGCGGCGGCGGCCCGCTTCCAGCCCTCCCGCGCCAGTGCGGCGGACTTTTCCAAATCGCGCGCCCGCCAGCTAAAACCGTCTCCCAGACCCTCAATGGGTACGCCCAGCTTTTCGAGCGCCCGGTGCTCGCCAAAGGCGGCGCGTTCATGCTTCATGAACTGAAAGACGCGCGGCTTGAACCCGCGCCCCAGTGAGCGCAGCACCAGCCCCAGCGCCGCCGTGGTCTTGCCTTTGCCGTCGCCGGTGTAGACCAGCAACAGGCCGCGCCGCTCAGCCATCGCCTTCCTCCACCCAGGCGTAGTAGGGGGTGGTTACGAACTCGGGCGGCCGGTCG